>CADBMP010000022.1 GCA_902795775.1 uncultured Lachnospiraceae bacterium
AAAATTCAAAATGCCAATGAACAAGATTGAGAAATATTTTCCGAAGGGGACGTCCAATCAACAAATGGAAGATATAATCATAAAGGCATTGGAATTATACAGGAAAAGGGAAAGGAACAGGGAAAAAGAAAGATAGATTTCCGCTGGGGGATAGCCACGCATTTTTTCACTCTCCGGCTTTTGCGGTTTTCCCCTCCCCACACCCCACCCCTTTGGATTACCGGCAGATACCAGCCGAAAAAGAAAAATATAGTGGCTATCCACTACTTCGGCTGGTAATTCCTAAACCTGCAATCCTAGAGATTGCACAGTTTCCTAAATCCCTTATTTGTGCTATCCTTTCAGTAAAGAAAACGATAAACTATAAGCACAAAAGAAAGGGGCGGTGGATATGAGAGCATGGAAAAAAGGATTAGCGGGATTGATGGTAGTTTTAGGAGCAGGCTTTTTGCTGATGGGGCATACTGTTCATGCAAAGACCATAGATGTAAAGATAGACCTTAGAGGAACAGGAGTGCTGACAAAACGCCTAAAAGCGATAGACAAGGCAAAAAAAATTAAAGTGAAATGCAGTGATCCGACCATAGTAAAGGCAGTATATAAAAAAGACCGGAAGGACAGGCGGATCGAATTTATCGGAAAGGTAAAAGGAAATGCAACGGTTACGGTGAAATGCACCATGAAAAATAAAAAGGTTAAGACATACCGTTACAGGGTAAGAGTATTCAAGAGCAGGAAAGTGACCGCAAAGGACAAAGGGAAAAAGGCTTTTCAGATACAAAATCAGTATCGGAAGGAGAAAGGCGTGGCAGCCCTTGAATGGTCTGATGAACTTTATGAGTTCTGCCTATACAGGTTAAAGACAAGTGGGTTCGACTTAGGACACGCACATCTTGGCAGAGATGGCAGAGCATATTTTGGATTGTATTACGATTTCAAAAAAATATTATTGGGTGAAAATATGTATCGGGGAAGTAAGGAAGCGGCAGAAGCAATGAAGGCTTGGGAAAAAAGTCCGGCACATTGCCATAACCTTTTATCTTCCGATCATGTGTGTGGTGCAATAGCTTGTTATAAAAATACATGGTGTGCCATATTCTACGATAAAGATAGGAACGAGATAGAGAACTGGAGTGAGTATCATATCAAAGAGATTACGATAAAACGGTATGACAATCAGAAAGGGATTTATCTAAGTAATTCCACCATAAGCTATTATGAGGAAGGAAACAGGCAGGAAACTCTGGAGGCGGCAAAGATTACAGAAACCTCCGGTAAGAAGATTTACTTGGAGATAGGAAAGACCTATGTGATTTATGAGAGGAAAGCACCGGACGGGTACGAAAAAGCAGAACGGATAATCATAACCGTCACAGAGGATGGCTTAAATGAAATTGTATTAAAGAGTTGAAAAAATGAATATGGGAAATAGAAAATGCCCTTTTAGGCTTGTGGAGCCTGAGAGGGCTTTTTTTGTTGTCCGGATTTCGGAAAGGAAGGGCAGGACATGGGTATTCTCATTCGCAGTCCGCCTTTTGAAATTAAGGCAGGAGCGGCAAATTTTATTATTCAAAGAAAGGACAGAAAAGTTTATGAAATTAAAATCAAAGATAACAAGGATCATATCTTTTGTTCTAACAGTAGCGTTGTTATGCGGAGTGGTTCCGGCAAATTATAAGGTGGCGAGTGCGGCTTCTTCCGTCAGCCTTACTTCGCTCGGAAGAAAAGGAACGGTAAATTTTGGTTCTAAGTCTAAGAGTGGGACTTGGTGGCAGATGCACCTGAACGGCAAAAAGGCATTCTGTATCGACTTGGGTTATACCTGCCATACGGGGAACACTTATGCGGCACAGGAAACGCACCATTGGGATCAGGATACCGGTGGAGAGAAGCATGGATATTATGCGAAGATCATCCGCTGGTATGTGTTGGATAAAAAGCGTTCCAATAAAGGTTTTGTTCTTGCACAGGCACTGATCTGGTCAGTTGCAGAAGGGAGAAATTCTAAAGCACAGCTTAAAGATGTGATAAAACAGGTAAAGAATAATATCGGTATATCACCTTCAAAAACGGTCGATGAGCTGTATGAGGCTATTTTTGAACCGGACGGGAACTGGACAGCAGACCTTACTTTCTGGCAGAAAACAGGGAACAGCAAGAAGTATCAAAGGCTTTTGACAGTAGATGCAGAAGAAAGTGAAACAATTCCATTTGAACCTAAAAGTATTCATGATTATACTTTTTACCGCCAACGTATCACAGTATTAAAGAAGGACGAGGCAGGGAAAGGGTTATGAGGCATTCAGTTCACTTTGGAGGCACATAACCTTGATGATTTATATTCCTTTGCTATGACGGACAGAAGTGGTTCCGAGTTCAATAATGCAGACGAGGATAACGATACTTCCTTTGAGATGACAGGAAAGACTTTGGACAGCGGGCGTATTGCTTTCCGCATGACCTATAAACTTTCCACGATGCATTACTACTATTATCCGGATAGTGATTTAGCAGCCATGTCAGCAGATGATAAGAAAGCGGCTAAGAAATTCCTAACGGATGACATGGACTTAGACGAGGGTGTGGACTTTGCTTCGGATATGACGAAGGAGTCAGCG
>CADBMP010000023.1 GCA_902795775.1 uncultured Lachnospiraceae bacterium
ACAGTATTTCAAGTATTATGAAAGCGGTGATTGTTTTTCAGGATATAAACAGTTTTGGACAGTTTATAATGAAAGACGAAATGTTAGACCGTTTTTTTGGTGAGTATTTTTTTATTAAAAACAATGGGCTGATTCCTGCACAGATATCGTATGTAAAGGCGAAATTAAGGATTCTTAGACAAGATGAAACCTGTGAAAAGATGATTGCAGAATGTTCGGAAAAGGCACAGTTAAGTTACGAGGAAGCAAGGGAACGTGTAGAACGATATTTTGCAGAACTTCAATATTTTTTGAGCGTTGAGTATGATGCTAATATGGAATTGATTGATAACCGTATTAATAATTATTATAATCTTGCAAATACGAGAATTATGTTGATGGCAAGCAATGGCATAAGACTGGAATCTGCCATTAGTGATTTTTTGAATATCGTATCAAAAATGACAGAAGAAGAACAGAATATTGCAATGGAAAGAGTTGCACAATGTATATGCATTACAAATCAGAAATATGTGGGATATAAGTCTTTTGAAAAATTGAAACGTATCAAAAATGAGGGGAAAAATATTGGAATTGTAACGACAGAGTTATCAGAAGAGGAAAAGAAAATGCAGACAGAAAAGCTGTTTCGTAGTTCTCCGAACCGATATTCCGTTGATAAAGTAAGTAATTTTCTTAATATGCAATTTGGAAATGAAAATGAAATGAAAATCAAAGAAAAATCCATTCATTCAAAAGAGGAAATATTGATGTTTGCAGCGGCAATGATGTATGCAAAAAATGAGGAGTTTCCATATGATATTCAATTATCAGAAGAAGTGGTAAAAACAGAGATTGCAGATATTACGGATATGCTGATTGTTAAGAAGCAGAAGGGGACTGTTTATGAATGATTTTGGTTTTATGAAAAAAATGAAGGAAGAGGATGCGGTATTATTCAAGAAATGTATCCGTAAAATGCTGGATGCAACTTTTATTGTGGCCGACAGGGAAGAAAAACTATATGATTTTATATCTTCGGAATCCAACCAGTATGATGTTAATACATATTTGTCTGCAATCGGCTATAAAGTTGTTGTTGAAGAAAGAATGAGGGTCGCAATGCTGCAGCAGGCAGATGAAGATATTGAAACAGTTGGATTAAAGAGAATAAATTTATACCGCTTTGATGCAAAACAGGTAAAATTATTAATGGTGCTTTGGCTTTTGTTTTTGGAGCGTATGGGATATGCAGATCCGGTGCTGATAACCGTAGGGGACATTATTGATAAATGTAAAATTTATCAGATTAACATGAAACCGGCCGATTTTAAAGAATCGTACCGTATCTTTAAAAAGTTTAGTCTTATAGATTATAGTGATGACATAACAACAGAAGAAGGAAAAGTCCGGTTGTATCCATCGTTACAGTTTTGTATGGATATCGGGCAGTTAAAGCAGGTAATGGCTGAATATGCACCGGAGGAAGAAATAACGGAGGACGGGCAGGAGGAACTTATGGAAAGTGAGGATATGGATGAATAAAACCATTTTAAGAAAGATACATTTAGTGAACTGGTATGGATTTCATAACAGGACAATTCCGGTTTCTGAAAACCTGACATTGATTTCCGGTGAAAATGAGTGTGGAAAATCGACGATATTAGATGCTATTAAATATGCATATACAGGGGATACTCAATTTAATAAAGCGACCAGTGGGTATAATACCGGTGTTGGAAAGCGCAATCTGGTTTCCTATACAAGATGTCTGGTAGATGCGAGCGCAGGAATCTATGCAAGACCGGCTGATAAGATACCGGTAGTATACACACATATTGCATTGGAATACTTTGACCAGATAAATGAGAATCCGTTTGTGCTGGGAGTAGTAATAGAAACTGCGGTTACTGATATCAGAGGTACGCATTGGTATGCCATAGACAGAAAAACAATTGCAGACATTTCATTTGTGTATGAGGAAGATTCGATGATAAAGCCTTATGATGCTTCGGGTTTTCAGAAGAAAAATAATGTGCAGATGAAAATGAAAAAAGAGGGAATTACTTTATTTATGCAAATGATAGGACTGAAACTGCCTTATCAGGAAGTGATAAAATATCAAAGAAAACTCAGAAATATCATGGCGTATAATCCGGCTGCAAAGATTCGGGAATTTATTAAAGAATCTGTTTTAGAAGAACATAATGTTAATTTTGATAAATTAAAAGAAGCAAAGAAAAATATTGAAAAGATCAATGGCAGTCTGGAACAGATAAATCAGGAATTGCAGGATCTGGACTCAATATTGGCAGATTATGATGAACATGACAAGAAGGCTTTGCAGCTGCTGATAGATGATATCAAGATGAAGTATAAGGAGCTTGTGCAGTGCCGGAGAGAGATTCGGGAAACTGAGGAATTCATTCAAAAAAGTGCTGTTACATGTGAAGTTTTGGAAAAGAGAATCGAAGAGCAGGATCAGGAAATTGATGATATTGACAAAGCGTATTCGGAAACGAGAAGGGCTCTTCTTGATCTGGATGTCTCAAAGGCAATCGAGGCATCTGAACAACTGATAGATACCTATGAAAAGCAATTGACGAAGCTGGAGGAGGAAAAAGAGAAACTGGAAATCTTCCAACAGAAAATGCAAAAAATGCTTGTTCAATTACCGGAGCTGGAAATAGCAGTACAAGAGTATAATGTACTTGAAAAACTGACTTCAAAAGAATTTGAGGCGGCTGAAAAACAGAGCTTTCTTGATTTTCTGAAAGAAGAAATACAAAGATATCGTGACACATTGATCGAAAAGAACAGCTTGTTAAAAAAAGAATTGGAAATGGTACAAAATGAGTGGGTGGAACAAAATAATATTATTGAAAGCTGTAAAAAAAACAGATTGAATTATTCCGATGTCCGGGAACAGGCAGAGCTTATCAAAGAAATTAATCGTGAGTTAAAGAAATGCGGCATAAAAGAAGAAGCACATATGGCTTATGAATATGTAGTAGAATTGAAGGATGAAGATTGGAGAAATGCCATAGAAGCTTTTTTGGGGATACATCGCTATGCCGTTATCGTGTCGAAAGAAGCTTTTGCTGTTGCGAATGACGTGCTGGATAAGTCAAGATACCGAAATGCAGAGCTGGTAAATACAAAGCGATTGATGTCAAAGAAGATGAATTGTGAAGAAGATTCGGTATTTCATTATCTTGTGATACAAAATGAGATTGCGGCAGATTATTTTAAATTTTGGTTAGGAAGAATTCATGCGGTAGATATTAAAAATGTACCCGATTACGATAATGCCATGTCAAAGGAGGGAAAGCTGAGCCGTAATATGGCTGTCACCTACATTAATACGAAAAGGATCAAAAGTTACTGTCTTGGAAGTCAGGCAATAGAACTCAACAGAAAAGCAGCAGAAAAAAGATTACATGAGTCAGAAATAAAGGAGCGGGAAATTCTTCTGGAGCAGAAGGGGCTGCAGGACAGATCAAATGCCCTGCAGGAAGGCCTGGCATATTTTAAAGAGTTTCATTTAAATGCACACAGAGAGTGGGCAGATGTATTTGTCGAATTAAATAATGAGCGGGAGCGTTATAAGGAGTTATTAGAAGCGCAGCAAAATAATGATGAATTTCTGGCTTTGCATGAAAGGGTATCTGCACTGGAAAGCAGACTGAATGCCAGGAAAAAGGAGCGTGAGAAGGATAGGGCAGACAAGACGATTTTAGAAACAACAATATCGGAAAAGAAGAAAAAAGTGAAAGAATTACGGGCAAGGGAGGAAGTAAAACAGTCGGAGTTAGAGGAGAAAAGAATTGTCAGCAATTCTGCCGTAGAAAAAGCAATAGAAGAATATGACCAATATTTGTCCGGAGACAGTCCGGGCGGGAATCTTATGGTTCACACAACGAAAGAGAGAGTGGATCGCAGGGTGCGTGAGCTTGAGGCAAATATTAACGGAAAACAACAGGCATATAACAACCGTAAACAGGAAGTGGATAAACTGCCGATTGGTCTGGAGTATGAGGCTGATTATCAGAGAAGAAGAGGAAAAATCTGGATTGATGATTTGCAGGGGATACAACAAAAACTAAAGGAGCAGACGAAAACATACGAGCGGATATTTAAGAGGGAATTTGTACTTAATATCTATGAAAAGGCAAAAGATGCAAGAAGTGATATTTCAGATATCAATAAGGAATTACGAAAACTTGAGTTTTCTACCAAATATCAGTTTGATGTTAAAATGTTGAATGATCATTCGGATTATGCCAAAATCCTAAGATATGCCGAGTACCTGCAGGAAACGAATAATATGTCTGACGGTCAAATGACCTTTACAAGTCTGATGGGATATGAAAATGACGAGGCTGAAACCAGGGAGAACGAAATTCGCAGCATAATCAATAAGATTATTGAACATAACGATATTGCAGAGATAAAAAAATTTGCGGATTATCGAAATTATATGAGTTATGAAATCATTATCAACAATGATGAAGTAAAAGACGGTAAGCTGTCGAAGCAGGTGGGATATAACTCAGGTGCAGGAACACAGATACCATATACACTGATACTTTCTGCAGCATTGTCCATGCTGTACAATGTCAGGGTGAATTCAGTGCGGTTGATTTTTATAGATGAGCCATTTGAAAAAATGAGCGATCATAATATAAAACTGATGTTGGATTTTTTTAAAAATCAGAATTTTCAGGTGATATTTTGTGCTCCGCCTAACAAACTGGAATCTATTGGAAATGAATGTGGTGTGATTATTCCTGTTCTTAAGATAAGCAATGATAATATGCAGATAGGAGAAATAAAGTTTCATGGTCAGTAAAGATTACAGAAGGTCCGTACTTGACGGGTTATTAAAGAAGTATAATACCCGGTCTGCGAAAAAAATTACTACGGGAAGAAGGATTATATTAAAGCCGCTGGAAATATATAAAGATTATGCCAGAAATAATGCAGATATGCTGGAAAAGCAAAAAATAAATGAAGCAGTTTCTGCATTGGCCGGCATGGGATTTGTAACGGCTGATTATTTGAAATTCAGTGATGACATAGAAAAAATATATCTATCTGAAGAAAAAATAAATGCCATATATGAATACTTAAAGAATGAATATAACATAGTGCCGCAAAGCACTATCTCAAAACAGGTGCATGAAATCATAGAAAAATATGCCGGTTCGGGAAAAATAGTGACAAGCTATTGCGATAACATACTTGCCCGGATGGAAGACACAGGGTATCTGCCCGAGCCGGAAAGAATGGAAGATAATCTGAAAATGTTTCGTTTTTTGGAGAATAACAATGAAAACCTGTATGTAAGAGAAGCTTCCATGCTGGTATATGGCGATTCAAAATGGTTTGAAAACAATAACTTTGAGGAAGTGTGTGCCTTTATTAGAACAGTGACCGGAAGAATGAAAGAAGAAGGAGAAAGGAATGATGCCATATTATCTCTTTATCATGTCACACCTGCAGAACAGGAAATCTATATAAAGGGGAAATGGAGAATAGAATGGCAGCAGTATTCTATTGATATATCAAAGTTTCCGGGCGGAATCGCTATTTCATCCGGAGATATCCAAAGTATCAGAAATATCAGTGTAAATGGGGAATGCGTGCTGACAATTGAAAATAAGACTTCGTTTCAAAGATTGCATGCCGGGAACTCTGCCATGATGTATTTAGGCGGTTTTGCGAACAGACGCCAGACAGAGTTTCTGAAAAAAGTCATTTTGGATAATCCTGATGTGCGGTACTGTCATTTTGGAGATATTGATATTGGTGGTTTCCTGATTCATAAACATTTATGCCGTGAAACGTCTAAAAAATTTGAACTGTACTGTATGGGAATACAGCAGTTATGTGATTCCCGTTTTGAGCATTGTTTAAGAAATCTGACCGATCATGACAAAAGCCGTCTTGGTCAGTTAATGGAAGAAACCATGTATAATGAAGTATTAAAATATATGACGGAGCATAATGTGAAACTTGAACAGGAGATTGTAAGTTATTATCTGGAAAAAAGGGGGTGTGGTTGAAATATTTTCTTCAAAAATGATGACGGGACCAAAAACGTTTTTGATGTGGATTTAAAAAGTATCAGAAAGGAAAATTTTATTTTATCGAATGGAGGACTTATGTTATGGGAAAATGGAAAAAAAGTGGTCTGATTGTTGTGTTGGCGTTATCTGCTGTTTTTTTGTTTAGGCAGCCGGAAACAGGGAAAGCGGCGGAACACTCTTCCCTTGTCCATGTGGGAAAGATGAAGATGATGAAGGTCAGTGACAAGGAATTTCGGGCATTGGCAGAAAAAGGCTCGGTTGCAAGTGGAACGTCCGGGTTTGTAAAAGAGTTTCAAAAACATGCAGTGAAAAGGGAACCATCTTTTTCTATCACTTATAAGGGAAATGCAGATGATATTCCCGAAGATATTATTGAGCGGCTTAGTGAGATTGACAACAAAAACACAAGTGATGATGCGGATTTTTTAAGCGGGGGCATTCTGGAACTTGGATGGTCCGGACGCTATAATTCCTCGGATGAACTGGTATTAAAGTGCAAGCTGAATTATACAGAAACGGCAGATGAGGTGAAAAAGGTCAATGCCCAGTCAAAAAAGATATTGAAAAAACTGAAAGTTTCCAAGATGTCTGATGTGGCAAAGGTGAAAGTTATCCATGATTATGTGGTAAAACTGGTGACTTATGATAATTCCCTGAAAGACCATTCTGCATACGGAGGGCTGGCAGCGTCAAAGCATTCTACGGTTTGTCAGGGATATGCGTTGATCATGTACAAGCTTTTGACGGATGCGGGTGTTCCTGCCCATTATGTAACAGGAGATGCAGGCGGACCCCATGCATGGAATATTGTAAAAATCAAGGGAAAATGGTATGAACTGGATGCCACATGGGATGATCCGAGCGACACGACAAGCTATGATTATTTTCTGATAGGCTCTAAGCAGATCAGCAAAGACCATAAATTAGACAATTATTATAAAAAGAAATATAAGATTTCAGCAGGAAATCTGAATTGGAAAAAGCTTATCAAAGCATCCGGGAAAAAAGAGGATAAAAAAGTAAAGACGGATCAGACGAAAAAGGAGAAAAATGCTGCAGAGGCTGCGGAATTAAGGAAAGAGGCAGTCAGGATTCTTTCCGATTCGATTGATTCGATGTTAAAACAAGATTCAGATATTTCGGAGTATGAGGTGCAGATGTATGATCTTTGTAAAAAGATTTTTGGTTTCATTATAGAGGATATGTCTGATAAAGCATTTATGGAATTTATGGAAAGTGACGAGATGATGGAGGTTTATACAAATGATACTTTGGAACTGATAGAAACCTATATTCTGACACCAATGCTTCAGTATATGGAAAGTGATGATTTCATGACTACGATTTATGAGGCAATGTACAGCGATTTTGCTGAGGAAGATTTTGAAGGAGTATCTGAGAAAGAACTGGAGGGTCTGGTGGATGCCTATGCATATCAGGTGTTTACAGAGATGCTTTATAACCAGTCAGAAGAATATACGGATTCTATTGTTTCTGAAATCGTGGACAGATTAGAGAGCATGGTGTAATCATTCGCCATTAAAAGAGCATATAGCATTTTGGTGTTTTTTCTTCTGAAACATGTGTTTATTTGGGAAAAAAGACGAAAAAAAGGCAGTAAGATAAAATCAGTATTTTTCTTGACAAAAGGGAAAAGAGGTAATATAATATATACATGTTTTGGGATGATTCTTTAGAAATAATTAATCTTCTTAAATTTATTAGAATGTTTTTGGTTCTATATAGTTGATAAGCAGATTACTGAAATTTAATAGTAAGGGAGAAAAATTATGGGAAATAACATTTTAATTGTCGATGATGCAGCATTTATGCGAATGATGGTAAAAGATATCTTAACAAAAGGCGGATATAATGTTGTAGGAGAAGCTGAAAATGGTGTTGTTGCAGTTCAGAAGTACAGTGAGTTAAAGCCAGATCTGATTACTTTGGATATTACAATGCCGGAAATGGATGGTATTCAGGCACTCAAGAAGATTAAAGAGATTGATGGTGGTGCGAATGTCATCATGTGTTCTGCAATGGGACAGCAGGCGATGGTTATTGAAGCAATCCAGAATGGAGCAAAGGATTTTATCGTAAAACCATTCCAGGCAGATCGTGTATTAGAGGCGGTTAAAAAGGTTATTGGCTAAAAAGCTACATATAACATAAAAAAGAGATTACCAGAGACGTAATCTCTTTTTTTGTTGCATACGCCCGTATAGAGAAAATAGAAAAAAATACCTTAAAAGTCAGATAATTTGAAAAATTGAAAGACAATTCCTGACATTTTTTGACATATAAATTTTCCTATAATGGAAGTGGAGAAAAGAAATTCACAAAATTTGTGGATAATTCAGAAGTTTTCCACAGGTTTTTTGCCGGAAAAAGTGAAAAATAGAAGTTATCAACGGACTTATTCACATTATCCACAATTTAAAAAAAATTTTTAAAAAATCTTGACAAATAGATGTTCGGGGAAAATATGGGAAAATTGAGGAATGAAATTGTCAGAAAGTATGAAATGAAGTAGTATCTATTTTTCTGCACATTAAATATATGTTTTTTTACAAACAAAAGCATTTTAAGCTGCATCCGGTGCTGGCCGGCCGCATTCAAGAATTTCCCCCTCCAAT
>CADBMP010000024.1 GCA_902795775.1 uncultured Lachnospiraceae bacterium
AATACGATTTAGCATCTCCAAAAGTCACATTTTTCCAAAAAAGATAAAGTGATCCAAAGACCACTTTATCCTATCAAATCCATTATGTAATTGCTACCGGTGTTTACTTCGCATTCAACACATACGACTCATAAACCTCATTCTTCTCATAATCATAGACTTCAACTATGAATTCATTGTCCAGATCGGTTTTGTTCATGGTAAGCCTTTCATGATAAGTACCGTCCTCATTTGTCTCAATTCCTGTTCCGCCTATCGTATCAATTATGCCGCCGGCCGCATCCTTGACCCTGAATGTAATGCCATCCATTCCGTTGTATCTAAACGTGACATCCAGATAGGTTCTAAGCTCTGTCTGAATAATGTTTGCTTTATCAATCGTATAATCGATATCATCTTCACCCTGTAATGTGGCAGTATAACCTACAATATTTGCTGTAGACATATCCTCCATAGTAAACGCAAATGTACTCCGCACAACCTCGTTATCCGGCAATACTCTTGCATGAGCCATAAGCTTGGCATCCATTTCATTTGAGCCATTTTCCTTGTCGCAACGGATACAAATATCCATTACATCATCCGACACGCTTCTAAAATCAAGGCCTTCAGATGCGATACCAAGTTCTTCCGAATTAATGATACCGCCACCAATACATGCAATGGTAAGGTTATTCTCGGAGGCATACTCTCCTGCTTCTACTCCGGAGTGTGTACTCCACTCTCCCATGTCATCGCTTTCTTCGGCATCAGTCGGGACAAATAAGTATTTCCCTTTTTCCTTTGCAGAAACCTCAAACACGAGCATGATAGTATTCTTATCACAGAGCGCTTCCTTTACAGTACAATCAAAGACATTGTTCTCTTCACCTGTGGCAGTCTGATCAATATCTTTTTCAATAAGTCCCTCTGCCTCCTCCGGTATCATTTCTACTGAACCTTTGCTAAAATCAAGAAGCCCGAAATAATTGCATGCCGCATAGACACTCACACTCCCCAGGAGTACACACCCTGCTATTGCAGCAGCCACACGATATCCGCTCTTTACAAATCGATTTTCATTTCTCTTCATCGCTTTTACCCTCGCCTTTCCTTTGATCGTAATATCACTTTCATCAATTTCAGGAGCAAGGGCCTGCTTCAAGATTTGATCAAGTCTTTCATCTGTCATATCCTAACGCCTCCAGTTCTTCTTTTAACATCTTTTTTGCTTTTCTCATCCTTGTTTTTACAGTTCCCTCCGGAATATGGAGTACTTTTGCAATCTCAGACACCTGCATTTCTGCAGAATAGTAGAGAAGTATCGGCACCCTGTATTTTTCAGGCAACTTTAAAACCACCTTTAGGACGGTGTGCACCTCACTTTTGTTAAGCAGCCTTTCCTCAGGTGATGCACCATCATCACTCGGCTCCCACCCATCATCGCTAAGTGCATCCAAACTATCTATGGGTATCAGCCTGCTCCTTGAAATATATTTTCTGTGCCTGTTCTTCCAGAGTAAAAGTGAAACGGATAAAGCATAGCTCTTCGTATTCTGACCGGGATCAAGCTTTCGCATTTTTTCGGTCAATTTCAGCATGGTGTCCTGATATAACTCGTCTCCAATCTCCCGGTCTCCTGCGGTCATTCTGCAAAAACGCAAGATATCCGAACCGTACCGGGACACAAACTGCTCAAATTCATCATTATTCATAGCCTGTTATCCTCATTTAATATGTATTGCCCCTCCCTTTGGTCGGCGGCCAGTCGGGCGGAACATTTTAAATCATGTCTTCGACATAATGGTTCCTCCCTCGTTCTCCTGTTTTAATAAGGATTACATTCCCTGCGCCGGCTGTCAGGGATTTGCCCTTACACTTATATATTGTAATGAATCTGGAAAAAGTTTTCATTATTTCAAAAAAACTGACGGATTTTTCCGCCAGTTTTTTTATAATACGTTGTGCTCCATTATTTTGTATTCTCACGCAGCTCTTCCACATCCGGAAACTTATGATAATCTGTTCCCAGGCTGTATCCACCGTCCTCATCCCAAACGACTGTGATATAGTCTGCCAG
>CADBMP010000025.1 GCA_902795775.1 uncultured Lachnospiraceae bacterium
CCCACAATAGAAAAGAATGTAGACCATACACACCAGCCATAACAGAATCAATCCTGCCAAAAGCAAATACTTATCCGGTAAAACATTCACCCAGGCTGCAAGCCCAATGGTCACTGCCGATACAATAATCTGGATGATTAAAATGATTCCTGCAATAATCTTCCATTTACTTCTTTTTTGTTTTGCCATTGTTTTCCCTTTTCTTTCGTTCCTATTATATATTTTGCTTTACTTCCGTAAAAATGCGTACAAACTGCACTTATCATAGCACTGAACCATAAAATTGTCCACAAATAATCTTGGTTGATTTATCTTATCTTATGATTTTCTTAATGTGATTTTCTTTTTATACCAAATATTACATTATGTGCTATAATCGTACATGCTGAATTATTATATAGTTGAAAGGATCTTATTATGAGGAAAAAATTTTTAAACTTTTTGCTTATACTGGCAATATTTTTTACAATACTACCAGTTCAGACTGTATCGGCTGCAACCGATGATGAAGAACTGAATATCTACGCAATGTACCTGAAGCCCGCTGCCAAAGGCGATTCTGTTCTGCTGGAATCCAAAGGGCACTATCTTCTGGTTGATCTTGCAACTTCCGATCATGTTCCCTCCATTATCAAACAATTAAATGCTCTTAATGTCAAACACGTTGATGTTATGTTCAGTCATCTGCACAAAGATCATGTGGGCGGAGCATCCGGTAATATGCTTGCCGGACTGAACCAGCTGCACACTGCAGGAATCAACGTTGATACAATTTATGTTGCAGATCCTTCTATTGCGCCATTGTCCCTGAACAACGGCAAACGTTACACACGTCTGCAAAACTATATCCTCAAACATCCGAATACCCACATCGTTTACTTAAGTGTTGGAGATCATATAACACTTGGTGATGCAGATGGCAAGGTTATCGGACCTGTTAATACAGCTTCCATCACGCCTTCACAATATGCGAGCACTCCTGGCAGCATGTATACTGCCTCAGGAAATTCCATTTATACCTCGTACGAAAACAACTGTTCGCTGGCAGTTATTTTTACCTGTGGCACGACACGTTACTTTACCGCTGGAGATTGTATGGCTGATGAGGCAAAGAGCCTTTTAGAATACTATGGTGACCAGCTTGACTGTGATATTATGAAATTATCCCATCACGGTGTCAGTTCTGGAAATTCTGCAGACCTTTTGAAAGCGATTTCGCCACAATACTCTTTTGCATCCAACAGTGGATATGACGAAATTGATTCTGACACAGATCGCTGGCAGACCTATGCTTCTGCCAAACGCGCGACAAAATATGGTATGTGCTATCTTCCGGCTACGGAAAAGAAAACAATGATATATCATATCAAAGATGACGTTATCACCCTATATAAAGGAACTACTATGAGTTCCTCGAACAAAGTTAAAAATTGGATTTCGGTATATGGTGAAGATGGTATTGACCGCGACCATAACATGTATTATTTTGACTCCTATGGCGATTTACTTACCGGAGTACACAAGCTTGGAAAACACTATTATTATTTTGATGAAACTGGACGCATGAATTACGGAACCTATCGTTCTGGCAACTATTCCGGCTGGCGACAGTACGATAATGGAAAGAAACGCTATTTCCGTCTTTCTGAAAACGAAACCTATGCTTATATGTCCAAAGGCTTTGACACGATTGGCGACAATAAATACTATTTTGATAAAAATGGTTGTCTACTTGTCAATACAACGGGAGATGTCCTGTTGCGTGATCTTGGTTCTGATACCTATGCGCAGGATATCGACAATACCTTTATTGTCAATGATTTTATGGAAAAAGATGGCTCTACCTACTATTTTGATACTTCAGGTAAAATGGCCATAGACGAAAAGAGAAAAATTGATGACGAATTCTTTATTTTTGATGAAGACGGACATCTTATTACCTCTGATCAGGAAGAATTATCACTCTATGATTTCGAAGACGAAACATATGCTGTGTATTCCGATGGCTGTCTGGTAACCAATGACTGTGTAAAAATTAACGGAAACAAATATTACTTTGGCAGCACGGGCATTATGCAAAAGCGTCAGGTAATTAAAATCGGTAAATGGAATTACTATTTTGGTGTCTCCGGAAAACTTATCACCGACCGCAAGATTACCTGGAAAGGCAAAAAGTATTATTGCAAACCAAGCGGTGTAATGAAAACCATTAAGAAAACAAACTCCAAGAAGACAACTTCTTCCAAAAAATAATTGCATCAAAAAAGAACTGGCATGAAATTTTTCATGACCAGTTCTTTTTTGTTTTATATATACAATCTATTAATCAATTGTATTTCCGGAAGTTTCTCCCTGTACCATTGAATTCTGATGAACAAAAATACCTCTTCCTGACGCAGTTACATGATTTTCTGTAATACTTCCTGCACTGCTGTCTTTGTTCAAAAATATTCCTGCATTACCTGCATTGCTGACCTTATTTCCAGAAACAGCTCCGGATACACTCGATCCATTGTACAAATAAATTCCATATTTTCCTGCTGTTTTTACTGTATTGTTTTCAATCGCAGAAGCATTGCTTTGTCCCTGAAAACAGATTCCATAACGAGGTGCATTGCTTATCTGATTCCCTGCAACCTCAATACCCGTGCTGTCAAATTCTGCAAAAATGCCATCATAGTCACCATTGCCATTGCAAGCAACGGTGTTGTCACAAATTGAAGAATCCTTTACATCAAAAAACTGAATTCCATGTCCAGAGGTTGTTATCTTGTTTTTGGAGATGGCAACTCCACTGACATAGTAATTATTTTTTGGAATAAGATCATGCGAACCATGTCCAATTGCATTTGTATCTTTTGTCAAATTGTACCCATAAACCTTTATTCCAACCGACTTGTCCACTTCACTCGATGGTGTAATTGTAATATCATTTCCAGATATTTCGGTATTTGCATCATAGGCGATTGGATAATTTACTGATTTTTTCCCATCAAAAATGCTCTTATATACGGACTGTACGTTCGGCTTGAAATACTGGAATAGAATTCCCGCACCACAATCCTTAATCACATTGTTTTTCACAGTGCACTTCCGATAACCAAGGCAAACAACAGCCTCTTCCGCAATATTAGAAAAGTGATTATTCTCTATCGTCACATTATCAAAATAAACACCGGTAATCATGCTGTGACTTCCCACACCTCTTGGCACATTTTTAAATGTACAACCTGTAACTTTCACATTTTTCATCGGAGTTCCGTCCAGATAAGTTCCTGGAAAAATATATTCTCCACAAGGAATATCAAGCTGTAGTGCTTCCTGTTTCTCTCCTGATCCATTTCCGGGCATATCGCGAAAAGTGCAGTTTTTTGCCGTAAATCCGTCAATAGCTGCTACCTCCATCTGATGTGCACAGCCACCGCCGGTCAGAACACAACCATCAAAAGTAACTTTTTTACTGTGTGCTACTCTGATGAGGGAAGATGTATTTTTACGATTTCCCTGAAAAGTTCCGCCAACCACTGTAATATTCTGAAGTGTTCCATATCCACTCATCTTCTTTGCGCTTGAATTGATGCTACTATCTCCCAGCAATAACATGTTTCCAGTAGACATACTACATTTAAGTGTAACTCCACGTAATTCCAAACGAACATTTCCATACAGATGAATAACATCTTTTAAAGGATAACTTCCCTTCGGAACTTTTACGGTATATATCTTTTTTTTGCTTCCCTTTTTAGAAGCCGTTTTCAATGCCGCATTCAGTGCCTTTGAAATATCTTTTCCCTTTTTGACCGAAACCGTAATCGTACGACCTTTTACAGAATAAAGTTTTGCTGAAGAATTACTTTTTGCTGAAACCGAAGGTACTGAAAATATTAATAATAGTCCAACCAGTATAATTCCAATACTTCTAAACCATGTTTTTTTCATTTCTTTTCCTCTTCTTTTTCATTTTTCTTCCAGACCGCATCTGCAATCATAACAGAAATCATTCGAACTGGCACATATGGAATATTCATTCCCGGTTTTAAAAGCATATGTTCCCGATCCATAGACGGCCGATGCTTCTGGTCTCTTGGCACAATACTTCCGTCCGTATGCACCCAATACCAATCATGCTTTATGCGAATACGCAGATACCAGCCTTCTAAAGTATAGCCTTCTCTTTGAAACAGATCAAAACGTGGCTGTATTTCTCCACTGTTTTTCCAATGATACAAACGGTATTCCGTTTTACCATTACATATCTGCCGAAGTTCTTCCTGTTCTTCGTTAATGTCCCCACCTGTCCAGATTGCCTGATCTGTATTACTATAGTATGCAAAAACCATATCCATATTTTTGCGAACTGCATCGTAATCCGTCTTTTGTCTTGGATGTTCCTGCGCATACGAAATGGCAGACAAAATAAAATCGCCTGATTTTTTTCTCTCCTGTGTAAGTATCCTCTCGACCTTTCGATAATCAATTTTGCGGTCAAATGGCCGCTTTTCGATTCCCAGAAAGATGCGCGCACTGTGATAATTTCTTCTCAGTCCCTTCTGCGCCGCCCGTTCTGCGAAACCTTTTCTCAACTCATCAAAAGTACGGTCCGTAAGTTCAAATGTCTCAAGCAGATTGCTTAGCTTATCCCCATTTCTTTTGCTATTGAAAAACTGCTTATGAAACAGAATGCTAAAACATGTCGCATGAAATGAGTTTGTAAAAATACAATCTGCATATTTCAAATATCCAAGCCACTCTTCAGGTCCTGCTGCAAAGTCCTGAATTACTTCTATATCTTCCGTCTGCACCATACCACCTGCAATCGGCATATGCGTCAGCTCTACAATCCGAACATTATGCGTTTTTGCATATCTGGTTGCCATCTGAAACAATTCTTTTGGGCGTTCCATTGCATAATAAACAACGATGTAGTTTTCTGTTTTCGGCTTGATTAAAATATTCTCATATTCTTCTACCGGAAGCAAAAGGACAGGATCTATCACATTTGTCACCTGCTTGTCTGGCAACAGACTGTGTACATAATCACCAAGGCTTTTTTCCCTTACAGATACAAAATCAATGTCAGAAACTGCACGTGCAAAATAGGCCTCCTCGCAGTCTGGAAGCTCCTTCGGAACTCCTCGACTGGCTGCGTATGCAATCTTCCATTTATTCTCCATCGTCTTGCTATCCAACAAAAATCCGGTATCAAATCCCCAATAATCATCACAGGACCAGATAACATCTGTCACACAGATATAACAATCAAAACCACTATCCACTTCTTCAAGCTTCTCTTCATCATATGCTTCATCAGTCTTGTTATAATACCTCTGCACAAATTGCTCGAATTTGTCAAATCGTTGACAACGTTCATCATGCAGTGCTGCATAGCCTTCCCATTTTGATTTGTACTGGTGTAATTTGATTTCTCGGTCGCGGATTCCTTCCTCTGTCTGCGGATTCTTTTCCAGCTGTTCCTTGTATTTTTTCTCATAATAAGGTGCTGGCTCTCTCGCAGGAAAATCATCATTATAATTTGGGGTATAATCAATAATCTGTGTCTCTATCCCATTCAACTCTAAAAAACGCTGAAACGCCCAGCTGTGGATTGGGCACGCAAAATTTAATGATTTTGTATGCATATTAATTGAAATTAATCCAATCTTCATATCCTTCTCCTGTCTGATCTACTCCATCCAACGAATCATGCGTTTGTATGCATCTACCAATCCCACCTGTGGCTGCCATCCGAGTGCACGCATCTTAGACGCATCCAGCCACATTTTTACCGGTGGTGCATATCCCAAAGACGCACTGTCCTCCGGAATATCGATCACTGCCTGTATCTTTCCACCTGCAATCTCATCTGCAACAAGTTCTGCCATATTGCGAATCGTAATATGACTGTCCTCGTTTGCTATATTATAAGCCTCACCGGCTGCCCCTTTGACCAGAAGCATGAGAATTGCAGCAATGGCATCTGCTGTATAGACATAATTCCCCTCAGATTCTCCTGTAGTATGCAGTACAATATTCTCACCATTCATTGCACTTCTTGCAAACTGTGCGAATACACGGTTTTCTGTAGGAAGAATTCCTGCACCAAAAGTCTGTGCAAGTCTGGCACTGATAACATTCACACCATACTGCGCAGCATATGCAGTACATAAACATTCACACATACGCTTTCCTTCCGGATAACAGCTGCGTACAGTTTCAATGTCCACATAACCCAGATCTTTTTCGGCTGTCTTTCCATCAGTCTTCGGCTGTCCATAGATTTCCATGGAAGATATATAGATAAATGCTTTTACCTTTTTCTCAACAGCAAGCTGAAGCATCTTTTCTGTTCCATCAATTGCGGTACGAATCGTTCCAACCGGATCTGATACCATAAGTTTAGATGCTGTAACTGCTGCTGCATGAACTATATAATCACAGTCTCCCTCACAACAAATCTTTTCCTTTTCCAGATCTGCCACTACATAAGAAAGCGCCTCCGTTTTGCTTTCAGCAAAAATCTTATCTGCCTTTTCAACATTACGAACTACAGCTCTCACTGTTGCATTAAGACCAATTGCCTGATTGGCATACAACAAAAACTTTGTTAATAACGACCCAATCAACCCTGTTGCACCGGTAATCAGAAACGTTTTATTTTTCAACTCGTTCCATGGTATATTGCGCTTCGAAATCTGTTCAAAATCCTCTGCTAAAACATCCTTCATGATTGTCTCCTAATCTCCCAGACCGTAAATCTGAGCTTCTTCCTTCGCATCCAGAAGTGCACGCATTGTATAGAAATCATCTGGTGTTGTAATCTTAATATTCTCCTGTGGTCCCTCGATAAGATACAGTTTCTTTCCGTAATACTGCATCATAGAACAAGAATCAATGAAATCATATTTGTTCTCTGCCATAGCCTTTCTGTGTGCTCCGATAATCTCATCAAGATAAAAGCTCTGTGGTGCACGTGCCAGACGTGTATCCTCACGGCTAGGAATGTCATCAATAGAATTATCTTCTGCAACAACCAGAACTGTTTCTTTTACCTTTACACAGGTAATAGAAGAACCATGTTTTCTGACAGATTCGATGTTATCTGTAATTGTTTTTTCATTGATCAATGGACGAACACCATCGTGAATCAATACAATAGATTTTTCTCCATTTGCAATTTCCTCAGCAGCTTTCAATCCATTGTAAATAGACTCCTGTCCACTGGAACCTCCCGGCACAATCTTCTTTACCTTTTTAATGTTGAATTTTTCCAACAGATCCTGCAGATAAGGAATCCAGTCTTCCAGACATGCAACTGCAATCGCATCAATTTCCGGATGATTCTCGAACAATTCCAGTGTATGGATAATGATTGGTTTTCCATACACATCGATAAACTGTTTTGGTTTTACGCGGCTGTTCATACGCGTACCTACACCACCTGCAAAAATTACTCCAATATTCATAATAACATCTCCCTGCTTTCTAAAAATATAGTTTCCATTATTCTTATTATTTCTGACGATACGGTAAAATTTTCTTCTCCTGATACTCAATCATTGTGTCATAAATACGTTTGCAGTTGTTGTGATCATTATAATAGAAGAAGTCATCTGCACGTCGCACATATTCCTCTTTCATCTTGCAGCCACTCGCCATATATTCACACAACAAATCAATCAGTTCGTCATTGTCATGTGCGATTTCACCAAATGCCATTGTATCGTAGAAGAATGTTCCTTCTTCATAGTGCTGTGGAATATCTTTGTGATGCAGATATACCAGTGGCTTTCTCATATAAGCGAAGTCAAACTGAATACCTGAGAAATCAGTTACCATCAGGCTTGACTCACGGAACATTGTCTCATAACTCATGTCTCCGACAGCCGGTATGATATCAACGTACTCATTTTTATCAAAATCATCCACCTGCGCACTCACAATCGGATGCAGCACATACTTAATGCGATATCCGTATTTCTTTGCCGCATCGATCAGTCGTGGATCATTGATCAAAGCATTGAATACTTGGAAATATGTGCTTTCTTTGAACATTGGATTGTAATCTCTTTGTTCTCCTTCACTTGTACGTACCGGAACTGCCGCCTGCATTCGCCAGGTTGGGCTAATCATAATCTGTTTCTTATCATCATTTTTCAGGCCATCATAACGCGGCACACCTGTCAGTTTTAATGCATCATATCCTACATAATCATAAATTGGTCTTGAAAGATTTTCAATTTCATACTTTGATGCGCAGAAATATAATCTCGTATTATCACGCAAACGATTCTGTGCAACTGCGATTTTTTGTACAGACATTCCATGCTGTACGCAACAAACATGAAATTCCACCAAGTCACGGATAAACTTAGAATTTGGAAGTCCATAATTATTGAATGCAAACACTGTAGAATTGGAAATCACCATCATATCTGCCATCAAAAAGACAAGACGATGTTTGATACTGCCTCGAACCATCGGTTTGTAGCCGTCTTTTTTCATTCGCTTGTAATCTGTAGCATGCTTGTCAACCAGATAATAATGCTGAATATTATCTTTCTGCGCACATGCATAGCGATACAGATATTCTGAGGAATCCCCGGCTTTATAAATTTTATCCAAATACATCCAGACTGGTTTGCGTTTCATAATCGGCCGCATCATAAAGTAAACTTTACGAATCACAAGAAACAGCCATGCTCGTTTTCTTTTGCAAAGCAACATTTCCTTGGACAATTTGCGTTCCTGCCGCTTCTTATCTTTTTTGGTGATCGTGCGGATACGCATTCCCTCTTCTTCCTTAACAGCCATGTACAGTGGCTCCACTCCAAAGCACCAGTAACTGCTCGGAAATGCTCCGCTCATACGGCTAAAATGAGATTCATAGCAGAATGTGATTCGTATGGTTTCGTCTCCAATTTTTGCCTGACAAAACAGATATGAATCTTTGATTCCTTCCATCGGAATATCCACATGGAAAGAATGCCCTTTATACAAACTTACACCAAAAGCTTTATTTAATGCATAACGGTCATTGTATTGAAGTTCATATTTCTTTCCATTGAAACTTAAGTAAACTTCCGATGCCATTGAATACAAAATCGGATGTATCGTTCCATCAATTTTAAGCATTCCATCCTCGTAATTCATAAAGAGAATGTTCGTCTTCAAATTGGTAATTTTATTGAAAACTACATTAGCAGCTCCATAATACGGATTTCCTGCCACATATCTTTTTTCAAAATGATATCCCTCTCCATGCTTTAAAATACCATAAACCCATTTCATGGAGTCTGTCACATTCACTTCGGAAATCTTGTGACAATTAAACAAAACATCATCGTCAATATAAGCAAAGGCCTGTCCCATTCGTTCCAGACACTGCATCTCCTGACCTTCCGGAATTACATGCTTATTTCTATTGTTCAGATTGCTCATAAAACGAGCCTTCACACTAAACAACAGATGATATTGAATAAACACCGGCACCTTTCCATATTTTTCCTGCATTTTTTTCAAATAAGGAAGCCAAAACTCTGTAAAAGAGCGCTCATACCAATCTTCATTATAAATTGGTTCATAAAAGGTAAAATCACCTTCCTGTGCCTGTGAGGCATAAAAAGTAATCTGATTTAAGAAATAAACCTTTTTATACTTTGACACGATAGAGAGGAAAAACTCTCTCTCCGCCTCTATTCCTAATTCCTTGCGAAGCGGCTGATTCCGAAACGCCTCCACTGCCAATACTGTTCCACCAAAATAAAATGGATAAATATTGTAATCCTTTTTAATATTGGCAATTACCGACTTCTTATCTGGAATGACTTGCGCAAATGCTCCCTCCGTTTCATCCGGCATTACCTTGTGCATCATAACTACAGCATTGTCCGGATGTTTCTGCAACATTGCATGCAATTGCTGCAACGCCTGTTCTGACCAGCGGTCTCCTCCATACAGATAAGTAACAAAATCTCCGTCCACTTGTTTTTTTGCATCTTCAAAAACTTCCACATCCGAACTTCCAACTAAGGAACTTGTGGTCGCTATTACATTTTTTCCCTGAAACTGTGCATGATACTGCTGTTCTTTTTGTTCCGGATAAATCAAAATCTGGATTGGCTCTACATAGTCTGCCAACTGTGACTTTAGACAATCCAGTGTTACCTGATTTTCTGTTTCTTTCTCAGACAACTTCCATATAATTGATAATTTCATGCTTTTGTTTCCTCACTTACTTTTTCCGCAGCATCTTCCGATTCTTTTTTTTCTACTGCTTTCTTTGATACTTTTTTCTTCTTCTTTTTTGGACGTGGATTTTCCAATTCGTAGGTTTCAATCATTTTTTCATACATTGGTGCGATCTCATCAATTCCGCCAAAAGCCACCAATTTACCATGATCAAGTATCATCGCCTTATCACAAATGCGCTTTACCTGCTCCAGTGAATGTGATACAAAAAGAACAGTTACGCCAGAATCAAACATGCTCATGACCTTTTTCTCACTCTTTTTACGGAATTTCGCATCTCCTACCGAAAGTACCTCATCCAAGATCAGAATCTTTGGTGATACGATTGTGGCAATAGAGAATCCGAGTCGTGACTTCATTCCTGATGAGTAATTCTGTACCGGCACATCAATGAATTCACCTAGTTCCGAAAACTCTACTATCTCATCGTATTTTTCATCAATAAACTGTTTACTATAGCCAAGCATTGCTCCATACAGATAGATATTTTCTTTTCCGGTATACTGCTTTTCAAAACCAGCTCCCAACTCCAGAAGTGGTGCAATTTTTCCATGCTTTTCCACCGTTCCTTCCGTTGGTTTAAACACTCCGGCAATCACTTTAAGTAAGGTACTTTTTCCTGCACCATTAAATCCAAGAATTCCTACGCGATCCCCTTTTTTGATAGTCAGACTGACATCTTTGAGTGCCCAAAATTCATTATATTCAATCTGACGACGCAGTGACTTGATGACATAGTCTTTCAGACTGTCAACTTTCTCCTTGCTCAGATTAAACTTCATTCCTATATTTTTTAATACGATTGCATTTTCTTCACTCATACAATTCTCCCACTCTTAGATCTGAAGGATAAATTCATCCTGTTTTTTGATAAACATAAATAAACCTACCACAATTGTCACAACACTGAATCCCAGCGCATATAAGAAATAATGAACATTCATCATTCTTCCAAAAACAGACGCACGGAAAATATCAATGATGCAATACAATGGGTTAAATCTCAATACCCATGCAAATCCACTGTCAAGAATTTTTTCTGGCTGATAGAAGATCGCACACATATACATAATAAGCATCAACGCAACACCCCATAAATATTCCATGTCACGGAAAAATACACCAAGCGTTGCCAGGATAAAACTACATCCCACAGAAAGCATCAGCACAAGAATTAGTGCGATTGGTGCCTGAAGCAGATAAATAGTCGGTCGAACATTCAAAACTGCCGCTACAACTACAAGCACGATCAGTGAGATCAGGAAAATAATATAGTTAAATAAAATACTTGATAATGTATACAGATATTTCGGCACATAAACTTTTTTAATCATCGCCGCATTCCTTCGAATGGAAGTCAGTGCCGACTTTGTTGATGTTGAATAGAAATTGTATAACAAACGTCCACAAAGAATGTATACAGAAAACTCCTTCGTACGTGTTCCAAGAATTGTACCGAAGACAATTGTCAATACAATCATTGTAAGTAATGGTTCCAACAGTGACCAGATGATTCCCAGATATGATCTTCTGTATTTCAATTTAATTCCTTTTTTTACTAGCTCCCACAACAGGAAGCGATAATTTAAAAATGAATCAATATACTTTTTCATGATTACCTCGTTATCTCTCATTTTACAAATTCAGCCTATTTTATCACGTTATACGTTATGCGTCAAATTCCATCCACACCTTCATCTTATGATCGATTCGTTTCTCCTCCGGTGGCAAAGACATATAATCTCCGTAAATCTGTGTCAGATATTTATCGTAACCACCCGGTGCCTGATACATTCGGTCTTCAAAAGGAACCTCTTCAAAATTCACAACATCATCGTGCAGGCATCGCTCTCCAGGTCCATATACCCCATAAGTAATGGCTCCAACGTATTTTGCACTGTCATATGGATATGTCTTTGCAACACGGTTCATTTGATCGATAATCCTCTGATACCCAATGATGCGCATAGCCAGAACCATCGGTGTTTTTGCAATCGTATGCATTAACGATGTTCCTTTTCCAATTTTTGCGCGGGCATTCTGAATCATGTAACGTTTCTTTTTCATGTCAGCTGCCAGCCGCACAGCCTCTGTATCATTCTCTGGCCAGCCATCCTGCGGAAAAATATCAATAAACAAATGCAGATTCTGACAACATTCTCGAATAAACTGCGAACTATTTCTCTCCAGCCTTGTCCCTGTGTGTATAAGTTCACAATAAGGATTGGACAAAGTCCCCTCCTCGCCAGAAATCGCCTGCAGATAATCAGCCACCGGTTCGTCTTTTACAAGTTGTAAAAATTTATCATAATCGGGACGTGGCATACCAACATCCACATCGTCATCCCATGGAATGAATCCCTGATGGCGCACCGCCCCTAAAAGAGTCCCCCCCACAAGGTAATATCGCAGTCCATGCTTTTTACAATACTGTACAAACGCATCCAACATGGAGAGAAGAACCAGCTGTATCTCCCGTTTATTCAACAACCTGGGAGCCTGATACTCTCCTGGAAATTTCAAATCATAAAGAACATGATGTTCTCTCTTTTCTTCCGGTGGGAGCGTTCTATAATCTCCATACAGATTCGTAAGATAATGTTCATAATCTTTCGTAACCTGAAAATTATGGCCTTCAAAGGCGCGCGCTTCTGTCTGCAAAAAAGTGCTTCTCTCATACATTTCACCAAAAAAGTGCTTTCTTCCTGATGGAATTACCACATATTTGGAATCTGTATTTTTGCAGCTTTTCATACGCTTTTGTACCCTGCTGTAAAAAAACTTCGGTGCGATAGCAAATGGAAGTCCCATCAGGCGTTTGATCCGCATTACTGCAGATGCCTTAGCATCCCCCTGCGCCAGCATTCGAAATTCCTTTCTCCACGCAAACATACGATAGCAGGAAAGAAAAAACAAGCCTGCCTCCGTGCGAAGGCCATGCAATGTTCGAAAAAACGCCTGATCATACGTGTTTTCGATAACAAAAATGTCAAGCTTAATGCCACAGTGTTCCTTTTTCTGCACAAGATATTCCTGAAATACTGTTCCGCATCGATGAATCTGTATAAACGAACTAAGATACCCCGGAGTACGAAGCGGTGCTTCCACTTCATACTTCTCAGGATATCTGTCCTCAATAGCATCCAGAAGACGATCAATGTATGCCCGTGGGATGTTCAGATCCATATCATCATCCCATGGAATAAAACCCTGATGTCGTACTGCTCCAAGCGCAGAACCTCCACCCAACATATAGGGTATCTGCAATTCGTCGCAAAGGTCTACCACATCTGCAGTCGTCTCCAATACAATTTTTTTTACTTTTTCTATCTCTTCCTGAGATAACTGATGAATTCCTTCCTTTCGGGAAAGTCTCTCCTTCAGAATCCCATTTGTCTCCAAACCTGCCATCTTATCGTCCTGCCTTAAGTTTTGCAAAAAGCTTTGTATTTCTCTCTTTTACAAACGATATACATGCAGACTCCATCCATGTCAAACATGTATTTTTCCAGCGAATCGGAATCAACATTATCTTCATATACCGCGACCGTGGCTTTGCATACTTCAACGCCACATCCACTCTCGGGTTATGCAGCATCTTCTTAATCTGCGCCCGGCGTTCTTTTCCGGAAAGTGTACACTTTGAACTTGTTACATTTGTGATACACCCTACCATACGTTCAATGTAACGGCGCTGTATCATCTCATTGGCTTCCTCGGACTGTACATTCCATTCCCTGTACAGATCCATGAGCCATCCATGTTCTTCCTCTCGTTTTTCATACATATCTGCACGGTATGCACTCGTTTCCGAATCAGCACGTGCACGGATGAAATGATAATATGCATCCGTAGAGAATACCACACGCTCTACATTCCGGATATAACTGATATTAAATGGAAAATCATCCCACAACGTCTGAGGAAACCGCAAATGATACTCCTCGATAAACGACCGAAGATACAATTTGTTCCATGGTGTATAAAGCATATTGCGATCAAAATACCGATAGGATTCCTTCCGGAAAGATTCCGCGTCTGTATAAATTTTATCATCTACAAAAATTTTTTCAGAAAGATGCTGTGTTCCATAGTATGTGTCAATGTAAAATCCGCATACAACCAGCTGCGCAGCATTTGCCTCAGCAAGCGCATACATATCTTC
>CADBMP010000026.1 GCA_902795775.1 uncultured Lachnospiraceae bacterium
ACGAACTATTGTTATAATAAGTCTCCTGGCACCATGTGTACATATTCTGCCAATGCACCAGATCATTGCTCTCGCCTACTGCATCCAAAAACTGGTCCCACTCATTATTGCAGCCTGTCCCGTATGTCCCGGAAGCTCCGGTGGAACCCGTAAGGGAACGAACTTTATATTTCTGATTATCAATCGTAATTTCTTTACCGAAGATCAAGCTTGCAGCATCCAGGTTATTCCATGTGATATTTACAACCAAACATCTGTCGCAGACAAGCAGTTTGGTTCCATCTGATTTAGTCCACTCTATCCATTGTAATTCCTTTCCGGAAACAGTATTTTCAATGGAAATCGCTGTTCCATTATAAGACACACAATCTCCACCGCTTACAGGATTCGTTGGCATACTCCTGACTGTCCCGTCTACCTTCAAGGTTCCTAACCTATGTATAGTTCCATTTGCCATAAACTCATTCCTTTCCATTAAAAAAAGCACCCTCTAAGGATGCTCTTTCTCTTTTTTATTCTTTGTTTTTGCCTCATATCTGGTCCGTTCCTTCGGACTTCTATCTCCAAATCTCCAGTTCTTATCTTCAAACTTGATATATGGATACGGAGCGAATATCTTTTGACATAGCTTAAAACTGTTCGTATGCCTTGCATGACCGAGCCACGAGTTTACTTCATTCTGAGCCTGCTTTTCTGACATCTCCCTTGCCTTGACCTTCCGGTCTATTTCCTTCATCCTCCGTTTCATAGCCTGTATCGTCTTATCCTGCAATAAGATATGGGTAATGTATATCCGCACACCTAAAGTCTTTACTCCTTGTGCCACCGGAAATACCCTTGTTTTTTCATTTGTTTCCAAATGCAGATGTTCAGAAACGAAAGCCTCTAACTCAGCGATTGCAGTTTGTGCCTCTGCCTTGGTTGGAAAGACCATGATGATATCATCCATATACCGCACATAATATTTATAGTGCTTATACCGGATAGCAAACTGATCGATCTCATTTCCGGTAATGTTTCCAAAATCCTGTGAGCAGACATTTCCTAAAGGATGTCCCTTTCCATCCGGTTCAGGGCTGCTGTCCACCACCATATCCAGATATTCCAAAAAGAAAACTTCATCTTTCGGAATCTTCTTCCGGTATAGCTGCTTTGTCACTTCCCGGTCTATCGAATAATAATACTTTCGCAAGTCCAGCTTTGCTATCCATGCATCACCATATTTGTGTTTTACATATCTCATATTATGCTGGATCTTACGGATTGCATCATAAGTTCCCCTGCCCTCTAAGCAGGCGTATGTAGTATCCACATAAACCGGCTCATATAATCTTTTCAAAATCCTGTGGGCGTTGAACTGCACGACCTTATCCTGCAATTTTGGATAATGGATAACCCTGACCTTCGGCTCTTTGACAATCATAAATCCGTATTTGCCCGGTCGATAAGTTCTGTCTCTTATACTGCTCCGGAGCTCCATAAGATTCGTTTCCCGGCATGCATCATACAATATCGCCTCCTTCGTATACTTCTTTTTTCCTTTCTGCGTCCTCTTGTAACTATCATCTGTAGCTGCTGCGGAATACATTTCCTCATATAAAAAGTTCGGCATATGTGCGTCTCCTTTCAGATCACCAAAAGCAGCTCGGACATATGCCATTGATAGCTCATGCCTTTTGGCAATCGCACTTGTGTTTACACCTTACGGTGATGGAATAAACCTCCCCTAAAGTCTTCAAAATATGCCTTTGCAGACATGGGACACGTTCACGCAACCATAATCGCATGAATCGTAAAATTTGCTTTAGTGCGGGGCGGAACCCGACGTTATTGTTGTTGTTCGTTGCATTGTTGTTGTTGTAATTGCGCGCGGCCGAATACCCCCGGAGCGAGCGATACGAACATGCAGGCTTATCCCAAAACTCATTCTACCACATTTTTATGCGATTGGATATATGCTTTTTTCGCATTTCCGCACATTCCGCCAAGTTTTTTCAAACGGTATTGATGACCGTAAAGCCTTTTTCTGGATATGTATTTACAGCGGTATGCTATGTTTACATAGTCAAGAGCAACACAAATCGCAGTATCTATAAGATTGAGATATCGGAATTTTCCTGTAGTTTCATAGCCTCTGTAATATCTTACAATATCATAAAAGTTTTCCCACATCATCTTTGTAAGGGCATGACGCTCTGCAGCAGGAAAATTTTGCAATACAACAGCAAAGTCCTTCCGGACAAGAATCGAAAGGGCATTCGCAATCGTAAATTCACTCTTTTTTTTTACGCTTACCTGAGACTTTCCGGTTTCACTCCTTTTCAGCCCTCCGCAGATCCGCCCTAATTCTGAAATCAGGCTTAAAATCTGCTTCCTTTTTTTATCCGTAATCTGCTTACGCTCTGCACTTACATCAATCTGCAGCTCCAAAACGCCAAGCTCCATGTCAATGTTATGAAGATGTTCCAGTTTATTTTCTTTGGAATACGAATAGTAATCCGCCTCCCTTATAATCTTCAGCATTGAAATCTTTATATCTTCGCACAAGCCGAATTTTTCGCTAGGATCATATTTTAGCAGCATCGGATAAATTACGTCTATCAGTAACACTTCTGCCTTTTTCTTTAAAATCAACGGCTCCATATCTATCACCTCAGACATATTATAGCACCCAAAACTCAAATGTAAACTTTTTTATTCGCATACTGACCGGAAATAATCGTTATCGAAGATGCTGAATCTATTTCATACACATGGACCGTAACCAGATCACCTGTGTCGATCAGATTCTGGAGTGCAAGCTGGAACGCAATATTTGACAGGTCTGAGGACAGATTTTTCACAGCCTCACTCACGTCTGCAGTTGCCCCACTCACGCTGACTTCTGCTAAGAGCTGTTCCCCTGCCATGAGCTTTAATTTGGAATTTTCTTCATCAAATACCATATCATCCGCTTTCCCGCCAAGTCCGGTCTGCAGCACTAAATCATTCTGTAAGAGCTGTCTCGGTGCCGGATTCACATAATCCGGATGTACCGGATCACCATAGCCGGTAATGCTTATCGTGTCAGAAAAAACCGGAGTGACCGGTGTGTAATTTTCCATCGTTCTCCTCCTCCCTAGAAAATATCATCAATGTTATAGGTCTGCTCTATGTCTGGTTCCTTGCCTTTCTTCGTGAAGTTCTTGATACATACAAGGTCGCCGTCCTCGTCATAAAGACCAAGCTCCGAGATATATTCCCCGGCAAGTTCATCTCCTGTCAGAGTGACCGTATATCTGCAGGTTGTGGTCCCGGTAAACTCATAGCCGGAAATCTCTTTCCTCATAAGCTCATGGTTCAGCGTTGTCTGCCCGGCAGTCGGTTCTATCACTTCCCCTGCTCCGTTCACACCGCCGTCACCAAAAGCTACCCCTATGATTTGCGGAAGTTCTATGTCTCCCGCCCTCGCTTTCATCATTTTCTGTCTGCCCGCAAGTGTAGTAATCGTGTTCTGGCTCATTAGTCTATCACCTCCTCTGAATATCTGGCATTGAACAGCCTTGTGCCATCAAAATTATGCTCGCCGTTAAACAGCGTTACATTATGCGTATGGTCGATCAGCGTTATGCTTCCCATCTGTCCTGCTGATCCGTTCACTTTCATTCCGATGACCATATCTGCCTCATTGTTCTCAGGTGCCGCATTGAATCTGTTCTCCCCGTCAAAATTCCATGTACCGTCAAAGCGTGGTATTTTCCAAAATGGAAACGGAATGCCGAAGGTCAGACCTGTTTCTGAATCTTCATAACCGCTTTCGTCAATCGTGATGATCCGCTTATCCCCAATCACATACATCGTATGTGACTGTTTCAGTTCCTCAATGGCTTTTCTCGCAAGTGCAATATCCAGCGTGCTGTCCGATATGAAATCCACCCGGAACTGATTCGGATGGTCTGCCTCCCAGTCTGTTCCTCTGCTGTCGTGGCAGTCAAAAATATGCGTTTCCACGCCGACCGTCTGCATGATGTATCTCTCCATCAGAAAAGGTGTCATCGGTGCCTTGAAATCCCGCTTTGCAATCAATATCTGCCTGCGTTCCTCATACGAAAGATACTCCCTGACCGGGAGCTGCCATTTGATTTCATGCCACTTCAAGCCCCAGGTGGCAGTTTCAATGAATAGCTGTTCCGGCAGTTCTTCTAATTTTTCCTTTATTTCATGCCATTCAATGCCGAGTACCTGAAACAGCCATTTCCCCACATACGAGGTCGCATAAAATTCTTCTGAGACCATGTGGAGCATTTCTTTCGCTGTTTCATTTGTCGGAAAATTTTCTATGTCAAATCGTTCCATGCCTGACCTCCTAACTGAAATCAAGGACACCGACCACCGGATATTCTTCTTTGGAGAACGGAACATTGACCGTACCGCCATTCAGAAGGAATGTGTCAAAATCATCCACCCCTGCTATATCAGACATCAGAGGACGCACATCATTGTATCGCAGTACGCCATCTGACTTCGCATCCGAAAACACTTCTTTGACAAGTTTCCGAAATTCATCCATGATTTCATTGATTGTCGTATTGGCATACTGTAATCCCGTCACCTTGAAATTGACCTCAAATCCTGTAGCCGCCACACAGGTCAGTTTGGCACACGCTGTCGGCAATAGCCTCTGTGACCTGTCCTCCGGCGATACGATATAGTTATACACCTGTCTGCATAGTGCATTGCTGGCAGGCTCTCCATTCGTATCGACTAATACCAGTGTCACCGTTCCGGGACCATCAGCGGCAGAGTCTACGATGCAGTCTCCCGCTCCTGCCTCTTTCGCCCATCGGATGTAATCAATATCGTTCCCCAGATAAGTCCTGTTGTTCTGATACTCGACTGCGATCCGGTCATAAAGGTCATCGTCCGTTTCTTCATCAGCTCCTCCGGTCATTGCCGCCGGATTCGTGATGGCTGTAATCTCGTCCATCGGATCATCCATATTTGTGACCGTATTCGCTCCTACATTATGTTTTGAACCGGCCTCGGATGCCGCAACATCAACTAGCACCGTTCCGTCCTCACCGATCACTACTTCTTCAACTGACAGAAATTCCACTGTCTCTGAATTGGCAGTAGCCGGCACATAGAACATCGTTTCGCTCTCAATCTCCGTTCCTGGTTCTCCTGTTATCAGGAGTTTTCCTGTCGCTTTCTCCGCAGCGTGCCTTGTAAGGTTCACCTGCCCGGCATGAAGGTCTAGCCAGCTCCCGGATGAATACTGAGGGAAACATAACATCAGAGCCTGCATCAGATTCTCCTCGATGAACTTCGATTTTTCTATCGCTGTCGGCATTGTGAAGTCATAAGGGAAACCGCCGGGCGTCTGGTCGATGTCTGCCGGAAGATTGTCCATCATCCTTTCATGGATTTCATCAAGTGAATTCTCCTCCATCCATTCCGGTGCCGAAAATTCCGGTTGTGGCATTGTCCTCACCTCCTATGTGTTGATCGTTATAATATCGTCCCATTCTGTGCCTTTGACCTGGAATGTGGTATGCACATCGTCACCGTCCCACGAATGGGAAAAATTTCCTATCCACTCCGTCCTTGGATTGACTTCAAGGGCTTCCGTAATCGTGGATTCTATCGCTGTCTGGATGGATGCCCTGTCTACCTCCTGCAGTGCATCGTCCATTTCAACCCCCAGGTCGTTTCCTGTGACCTCTGCGATATATGCAAGGTTCGTATCTCTTTCCGTAACGATCATTTTCAGGCACCACATCATAAATGCCTCTTTCCCCTCGCATTCCATGATTCTTCCGGCGCTGTCCCTGACAAAATCCCCGGTGGACGGATCCCATTTCAAACTCCGGCGGTACTCCGTATCGTATTCTTCCCCTTCTTCGTCCTCGTCGTAATCGTCCTCCTCTTCCTCGATTTCTTCCTCCGGATATAAATTATCTGCCACCGTACCACCTCCTAACTGTCAATCACTGCTACGATGACAGGCGTATCGCTTACCCATATCACGAGCACCCTGTCACCTTTTTTTAAGTGCATGTGTCCGTCACAATGCAGCTCTCCATCCCAGTGACAGGTATGGTTCACTCCGTTGCAGCGGACTGTCGCATAATCCTTTTTTTGAATCTCCACCGGGAAACTGTCCGTCTGCAGATTCATGTTCGGAAGGATCGTTCCGAAATCCAGACTGATTTCATTGTTTTCCGTCTGCCTTCCTATCCGTTCCGATATTGCACTCGCCAGCTGTGCTATTCCTTCATCATTCTTTCTTCCCATCGTTCCCCTCCGCTATTTCCTGATAGTCATGCTCATTGTCTTCGTGTCTGCATCATGGCTTATGCTCGTGACATAGTAATATCCTTTCAGCACCCGGAAATTCATTTTTATCTTGTCTCCCTTGCGGAGATACGGAACATCAGGAGCTTTCACTTTCCCTTCCCTCTGTATCTTCCCTTTTCTTTTGATGATTCCCTGTGCTGTCTTCTTTGCCTCTCCCACCGATTCGTCATCGTCCTTATTGTATATCTGCTGCAAAGTCCCGAACTTCTTTGTATCACCTTTTACTACGGCTACCGTTTTCGGAATGGGTGCTTTTTTCGTCTTGCTGACGATCTTTACTTTCGTGACCATATCCGTTGCGTCTGAGGACTTATCCCGCATGATTGTATTCTTTGTATCAAAGACATATATCCTGCTGTTTGAACCTCTTTTCACCACTTCCGCTTTTCCTTTGGAGCTCCGCAGCACATACCTGTTCCCATCCTTTTTACCGCCTTTTTTTAAGATGTCAAGGATAATATCAGACAGATATTTCGCCTCATATTTTTTCTTTCCAAGCCTGCAGGTAGGACCGTTATATTTTCCTACAGGAACGCCCCATTTGCCGAGTATCTGTGTGATCCTTGCCTTTGCTGTCTTCCCTGACGCAAACAAAAAATAATCCTGTGACTTCTGCAGATTGTAGAGATTATCGTATGCCACAATTTCTATACCATGAGCCTGATTTGTCCTGCTGTTCTTCCACCGGAGGATTTTTCCCCTTGCTACTTCGCTGGAACCATTGCCGTCATTCGCATATATG
>CADBMP010000027.1 GCA_902795775.1 uncultured Lachnospiraceae bacterium
CAGCTCCCTTTCTTTTATTATCCAGTCAAAAAAATATTCCAAATGGGAAAGCAAGTATGTCCGATACGCCTTTTTTTCCTCTTTGGCAAGCTCCATGGGATAGGTAAGGCGCAGAACCGCCATGCTGCAAAGCGTCCCTGTCTCCTCCGTATCTACCGCCTGCAGAAAAATCCGGTCATATTTTGAAAATAAAAAAACACCATTCTCAAAGCACTGTCTGGCACGAAAACCCTCCCCTTCAATGTTCAGTTCAAAAATGTGCGCCGGTCCAATCAGGTCATACCGTTCGGAATACTCCGGAAAAAGAAAGGCTGCCATAACGGTTTCATCCTCGGGTGATAAAAAATAACACTCCGTTTCCACGCTCTGCTGCGCTAAGACCTGCCTGAGTGCTGTGGGTTTCTGTGGAGATGCATGAAAATAAAACCGCCGTAAGCTCCTGCAGTTCATAAAAGCATCCCCGCCAAGCTCAAATTCTCCGAATGAAAAAGTAATGGATTCCAGATGACGGCACTGATAAAAGGCAAGGGCACCAATCCGTTTTACAGTGGATGATAGTGTAACATCCGTAATAAAATCACCTGCCAGCGCACAAATCTTTTTCTCTTTTAAGAGCTGGAAAAAACAGCTCCTTCTTTCCTCACCGGAAGCCCTGACAGGTATTTCCTTTTCATCCTTCTGCACGACTTCTTCTGCCGTCAGAAAAATAAAGTCTTCTTCTCCTGTATATTTTTCCTTTTCCGAAAAACAATATTCCGATATTTCTGCCACAGGATGTCCGTCCAGCCGCTCCGGCAGAAAAACCACAGGCTGTGTACCGAATGCCCGCAGCAAAACTGCAGACCCGGTTTCATCCAGGCGGTACCAAAACCAATCCATCGCGCCCCCCTTTCCTGTTACTATTTCATGACATACGGTCTGCATACTTTAACAGGGTATCAATAAAATCCAGCCCAAGCCGGTACAGGATAAAAAGCACTGTCACCGCCAGTAAAAGAACCAGAATCCGGTATATCAAATATGCTGCCGCAAAGGAACGCTGCTGTGCAGGCGTTTTTTTATAAATCAGCTTCACAAGCATATAAAGAAATCCAAACACCGGAATATTCATAAAGCAGAGAATCTGAAACCATTTTCCCACCTCAGCCGGATGCTTTAGCAGCCTGCTTCTGTCAACCCCCGTCTTTTTTCTGTCCTTTTTTTCTGTCTGACCTTCTTCCTTCACCATCAATTTATTTTTCATACAAATTCCCTTTCTGCCGCCACTGACGGATTTCCCTGCCGTCCAAGCCATATGTTTTTCCGCCTGCTGGCCTCATGCCATCCGGATAAGCTCATTCCTCCTCTGTCCCATCATCCCCATTTGTCTCATGAGTGCCTAACTCGTCCTGCGTAACCTCCTGCTGGTTCAATTTTTCCTTTTTCTCAGACAGACTCCTGATATATTTTACATTTTTATCATACTTTCTTTTCAGAGAGCCGTACTCACTATATCTACTGCACTTTTCCAATGCCGTACTTGCACTTTCAATGAGCGCATCCACATTTTCCGGCAATACCTTATAAGCAGCCAGACGGTCAATTTTTGCGTTTGCCGCCCGAATCCTGCTGTTTTTGATCTGACGTTCCCTGTCTTCATACGTCCTCTGCTCATCCTTAACAGCCGCTAATTCCTGCTCCGCACGTTTTGCTTCCACATACGCACTGACCACTTTTTTCCAGTTCACACGCTGTTTCTTCATGGTGTCATATTTATTTTTTGCGCGCTCTGCATATTCCTTTCTTTTTTCCGAATCCTCAATTCCTGAAATCTGCTCTCTTAATTCATTATATAATTCCTGAAATTCATAATAATCCTCTAACGCCATCAGACGCATATCCTCAAATTTCTTCAGCTTTCTCAATATGGTCTTCTGGAACGCATCATTCGTCAGGCTCTTAGCATACTCTGCCTTTTCCGACAAAATACGTGCGGAAAAATAATCGGTTCCGGAAACCCTTTTTTTCGTACCGGATTTCTCTGTCCCTGTCCTGATGGAACCATCTTTATTATATGCAGCCAGACAGATGGTATCCGGCACATCGAATTCAAAAGGTTCCTTATTTTTATGTATGCTGTCCATAAAGGACTTCCACATCCGGCCGGTAATAGAAGCGCCGCTCGCCCCCGGCATTGCCC
>CADBMP010000028.1 GCA_902795775.1 uncultured Lachnospiraceae bacterium
AAATAAATTGCACCAAAGTCATCTTCTGTCACCGTCACCTCCGGTGTCTGGCTGGAGCAGTCCGCCACAAGCTCCCTGTAGCTTTCTGCAAATCCCGGACAGTTATCCCCCACATAAATCAAAAGCCTGCCCTTGCTCAGCCGTTCTGCATGTGCTTCAATACGCCCAATGAAATCCGGACCAAATACAATGATATCCACCTCTGCAAGCTCCGCACAATATAAAATTTCCTCTGCATCATAACGGAAATTGAACGGTACGGCTATCGCCCCGCTTTTTAACACGCCAAAATAAATAGGCAGCCACTCTAAGCAGTTATACATGATAATTGCAACTTTATCACCCTTTTTGATGCCGCGGCCAATCAGCATATTGGCAAAACGGTTTGCTTTTTCATTGAACACACGCCAGGTAATCTCCCTTCGGTACGGCTCAAATCTGGTCGGCTCAATCAACTCTAATTCCTTCCAGGTAATCCTTCTGGTATCCTTCTCCTCCGGATTTAACTCCACCAGTGCAACCTCATCCGGGTATAATGTTGCATTTTTTTCCAAATAATCCATAACAGGCATAATTCTTTCCTCTTTTCTTCATTCTTGTGTTCTGTTTTCCGCCATGTTCTCACCAGTATGAGATTTTTTTTCACTGGTCTTATGAATCTCTGCCAAAAATCTTTCATATATGGATTTTTGCAGAGTTCAATTAGTTCAGATTATAAAAAAACGATATACTAGTATATTTAGAAATCCATACGAAAAAGCACTAGTATAAGAATATCATACTCCCTGCAAGAAGTCAAAATACATCTTGTGTTTTTGCATTGTGTTTTTTATTTTTTTCTTATATAATTGTATTATGATATCGGGGTCAAAAGGTGTTTTACATCATATTATTTATAATAATCGCGCAAACAAGATCTGCTTGATACAAAGCTGCCTGATAATCTGAATTAAATGATTTTTGCCCCAAATCCATAAATGAATAATTTTAGTCAGGAATATGAACTTGAATCAGGGACAGCAAAAGAAGATATTAAACCTTTTAAGGTAGATGAACCAAATTCATAGATGTTTTTTTGAATAAAATTCAGATACAGGAGGAATCATGAAAATAAAAAACAAGCTGTCTGCTGTAAAAAAATCCAGGATTTTAAAACCGGTCTTCTGCTGCATACGCTGGACCTCAAAAGCATTAGAAAATACCCGCATTTCTGCCTATGCCGGACAATCTGCTTTTTTTCTGATGCTTTCTTTCTTTCCATTTCTTCTGTTTTGTTTTTCACTGATTCAGGTGACACCGCTCACAAAGCTGGATTTGGAGAATTTTATTTTTACTTTTATTCCGAAGGATTTTCAGGCACTTCTTCATGGTTTTGTCATGGACATTTATAACAACAGCAGCTCTGAAATTTTATCTGTAACAGTCATTACGGCCATTTACCTGAGCTCAAAAGCCTTTTATACCCTGGTGCAGGGCATCAACTCCATGTTTCAGGAAAAAGAGACCAGAAATTTTTTGCTGCTGCATTTTTATTCCATTATATATAGCGTGTTTTTTGCTGTCATCATCATTGCCATGCTGACCATTTTTGTATTTGGAAATAACATCCTGCATTCTTTGGAACGTTTTTTCCCGGTCGTTACTGCCACCCTGTTCAAAATCCTGGAATTTAAAATGCTGATTGGTTTTCTGTTTCTTTTTTTGATTTTCCTTTTGCTGTACCGTTTCCTGCCGAACTGCTCTTACCGTTTCAAAGAGCTGGTTCCAGGGGCTTTTTTTACCACTGCCGGATGGCTGCTTTTTTCCTACTTGTATTCTGTGTATATCAATAATTTTAGCAACTACGCCTCTTTTTACGGTGCAATGACGGCAATCGCACTTTTAATGATATGGATCTATACGTGCATGTATATCCTGCTCTTTGGCGGAATCCTGAACCATTTTCTGCACAAACGGAAACAGGAAAAAGAAAGCCCATGAAAACAACACTTTCATGAGCTTTTTTCTATTTCTTTTATGACAGGGCATTATTAACACACTTTACTTTTTATACCTCCACAGCCGTTCCACCGGCACCGCCAGCCGTTTCCTGACCGGCACTGGAAGCCCCTTCTGCAGCTGCCTGTGTCCCGCCCACACGCTCTGCCAGAGCTGCCATCTCGCTTGTCAGGCCGCTAGATACCGTAATGGTACTTCCTGATACGGACACCTGGGAAGTCTCCTGTTTTAAAAGATCAATCTTCTTCTGCAGATACTGCATATCTGCAGATAAAAGCCCCATATCCTCTTCCCGGCGGTTTTTATGCTTTTTCGCTTTTTCCTGTGCCTTTTGCTGCTCCTTTAAACGGAACAGCTCCTTCTCTGCCTTGGCTTTTTTCGGGATTGAATGGATATTGGCATTTTGCTGTTTTTTGCGATCCTCACGTGACTGATTCCTCTTTTTCTGTTGAATCTCCCATTTGATATTCTGCACTTTTTTTCTGGCGACCCGCACCATTCTTTCTGCATGGCCAATGGCGGCATCAATCTCCTTTTTTTCATACTGGCCACTGGCAGCCTTTCTTTTTAATGCACTCACATTTGAGGAGGCACTGCTTAAAGCCAAAGATGCCTGTGTTGCTGTTTTTGCACCGCTGATTGCCGCAGAAACCCTGTGGTAGCTGTAATTTACTTTTTTCTTTTTACTATTTTTCTTTTTTGCCTGCTCATTTAATTCCCGCATACGCCGGAACATGGTATCCAATGACCTTGCTTCTTCTAACTTCTCCCGGAGTTTCTTTTGAAACGGGGTTTCTTCTTTCTTTGCATTTTTCTCTTTCTTTTCTGTCTCCTCAGTGTTTCCGGACTCCTTTAATTCTGCTTCCTGTTCCATAACATAATAAGCAAAAATCTGGGATGCAACCCGGGATGCCCTTCCGGAAACCGCAAAATCCACCTCTGCCCCATAAGGCAATGATACCTCATTCTTTGCCGTATCTGAATACACTTCCGCTTCCCGTTCTGCCTGTGAAACCTCTTTTGCATTCCTGACATTTTTCTGCTGTGCGTTTTCCACTGCATTCCCAAAACTGCCCTGCTGCACACTTCCAGCCACATTCCCGGTGCTTTTTTTCTGTGTACTTCCGGTCACATTTCCTTCCGCAGACCCGGTATTTTTCTGACGTGGATTTCCCGATTTTCCATAAACCATATTCTGCCGTCTCTGCAGGGCAGAATAACCCATCATGATTTCCATATCATACATGCTAACCTCCTTGTCAGCTATATCGCTCCTTGTACATTCCTTTCTGAAGTGTATAGTCTAAAAAAAAGAAGTAACTCCTTATACCCGTAACGATGGACTTTAATAATATATCGACATATTCTTAATACTTCCACACTCAGACAATCTCTAAAATTTTCCCCGGCTCATGAATCAGAAATTCCGGCTCCAAAGAGCGCAAAAGCTCTTCCTCCCGAAAGCCCCATGTGACAAGGACGCATGGCACCCCTGCATTTTTTGCCGTTTCCCTGTCCACCTCAGAATCCCCAACATAAAGGGTACTCTCCTTTTCTGCGCCTAAAATACGCATGGCTTCCAGAACGGAATCCGGCTCCGGCTTCCTTTTGACTCCCTTTCTTTCTCCAATCGCTGTAGTTAAGACTTCTGCAAAATATTTATTTGCAAGCTCTTTTACCGCTGCATCTGGTTTATTGGAAACAATCGCCATCCGGATGCCCTTTTCCTGTAACTTTTCCAGTACCTCCATCATACCGTCAAAAGGTCTTGTCCGGTCTTCACAATGTTTTAGGTAATGCTCCCGAAAATCCGCACAGACCTGCTCCGTCTTTTCCACATCTGTTCCCTCTGGGACAGAAAGCTCTATCAGCCGCAAAAGCCCGTTCCCTAAAAAAGAACGTACTTCCTTCCTGGTTCTTTCCGGAAAACCGTTTTTTCTTAATGACGCATTCACACTGGCATACAAATCATCCAGTGTGTCTAATAACGTTCCATCTAAATCAAAGATAACTGTATGATAAATTTTTTTTGACATGACTTCTTTCTCCTATCCAGGCTCACAGCCATCATACGCCCATGATGGTACCTATGGTGCTGCTTTACCCCGGTCTTTGCCCCAGAAGTGTTTCCCGCCTGTAACGCGATGGTACCGGTGGTGCTACTTTATTCTGGTCTTTGCCCATGGGTCGCCCGCAGCACCAGCCAGACGGAACCACTTTTGCGACTCCGCCTCATCAATTTCACTGTAAATTTCCCCAAGCTGTTTCTGCGCTTCCACCTGCCCCTGTTCAGCCGCTTTTTTTAACCAGCTGATTCCCTTTGCAGTGCTCTTTCTCACGCCATCCCCCAAATAATATTTCATGCCCAGAATCCCCTGTGCCGCAGGATATCCCTTTTCAGCCAGCTCCTTAAAATAAAGGATTGCATGACGTTTGGTATGATACTCCTTTTCGGCATTCATTACATCCGGTTCATCCTCTAACAGCTTTTTTCCGTCCAAAAGCTTTGCAAGCTCCAGCCTTGCCTTATCATTTCCCTGTCTGGCAGCAAAACTATACCACATGGCAGCGGCAAAATAATCTGTATGCTCTGTGCACTCCTCTGCATAAAATTCTGCCAGGTTCGTCTGGGAAATATCATTTCCCCTTCTGGCACGCTTTAGCTCCTTTCTCATGGAAAGATGCATCTGGTTTTCGTATTCAATGCGGATTTCCTGCAGCAGCCTCCGGTATCTTTCTTCCTCTAATAAATCCATCCCCAGGATAATCTTAAAAAATCTTTTTTTATCCAGAACTTTTTTATCTAATACACCGGATGTCCCGGTGTTTTTTCCCACTGTCTTATTTTCATAAAGCATCTGCTTTTCATTGGAAACTGTCTGCTTTTCCTTTTCTGTCTTTGCAGGCTTTGTTTTTAATTCAGCCTGCTTTCCAATCTTCTGTGCACCTTCCTGTTTTTCTTCTTTTTCATTCTTTTTTTCTTTTTCCTTTTGTTTCTTTTTATATAATTCTAATTCATCGAAATTGTGAAAATTTGCCCTATCTTCATCAGAAACTTCCCAGCTTCTGACCACTTCCACAACGACCTCCCAGCCAAAAACCCACATCAGGCTTTCCATGAGCTCAACGGCTTCAAACTCGCGCAGGCTTTCCATTAAGACCTTCAGGGAATTTTGCACAAAGCTTTTCTTTTTTTCATCATCTGCCTTATGATTTGCCATAAATCCGCGAAGCACTCCTTTTTGTGCCGCCAACTGTATTTCCTTGATCTCCTTTGAAAAATCAGAATATTTTTCTGAAAAGCTCTTTTGAAATTCCTCCGTCACAAGCCAGTCTTCTTTTTTCTTTTTCGTGCGTAACAGCGTCAAAATATGCTGCATCAGGTTATGAGGATATTCCCCATAAACAAGAAATGTCTCTCCTACTGTACTATGCTCTGCCAATGCCTCTCCTCCTCATTCCTGTGTTTAAAATCAAACAGCGAATGGTTTTTCTGCCTCCTGCCCACGCAACAGGACAGGTATATGGTAGGAACTGCCCACCCTGTCCCTGTACACAGGCAAACGGCATTTTCTAAAAGGGCGGTCAGAAAAGTATACCTTTTTGACCACCCTTTACCTTTTTTATTCAGCTAACTTTTGTTCGCAATCATTGCCTATCCGGGTTATATACATTTCCCCCGTACTTTTTCCTGTAATTTTCGATACAATATTCAATCACCTTTACTGCCTCTATTGCCCCTTGGATTTTATCCACTTTTGTTTCCTTTCCTTCCAGATACTTATATACAGAAAAGAAATGCTGAATTTCCTCAAAAATATGTTTTGGCAGCTCTGAAATATCTGTGTAGGAATTATACGTCGGGTCACTATATGGCATTGCAATTATCTTCTCATCTCCCTGCCCGCCATCTGACATTTTCATAACCCCGATTGGATAACATTTCACAAGTGTCATGGGCTGGATATTTTCACTGCACAGCACCAGAACATCTAACGGGTCATTGTCATCCCCAAGCGTCTTTGGAATAAATCCGTAATTCGCCGGATAATGCGTAGCCGTATAAAGTACCCGGTCCAAAAGCAGCATTCCCGTTTCCTTATCCAGCTCATACTTCATGTTGCTTCCCTTGCTGATTTCAATTACCGAAACAAAATCCGTAGGAAAAATCCTGTCATCACTAATATCATGCCATATATTCATATATCCGCCTCCCTTCATAAAATATTTATATTCATATATAAGCTTTCATTACTGTCTCATTACTGCCGGAACAGCGCAAATCCCGCACAAACAAGAAGGCCATTCCTTCATCATGAGAACAGGGTCTTGATTTCCTCTGCCAGTTTCACAGAATCCTGAACGGTTGCAAACAGCTCCTCCGTTGCTGCAGACTGATTCTCCGTAATCTCCAAAGTCTTCTTGGAATTTGTCAGCGTCGTTTCCAGGCTCTGCTCAATATTCTGGTTCAAGAGCGTCACCTGCGTCGTTGTTTCTGCCGTACTGTCAGACAAATGCTGGATTTCTCTTGCGACCACCGCAAAGCTTCTTCCCATTTCTCCCAGCCTTGCAGCCTCTATGGAAGCATTCAGTCCAATCATCTTTGTCTTATTGGCAATGCCCTTGACAGCACTCATGATCTTTTTGATCTCCTCTGTCAGCTCTCCAACTCCACGTATTTCCTTTTCCAGCTCATACTGTCCATTTGTGATTTCTACTGCAGAAGAAGAAATGGATTCGACCGCCTGTGAAATCTGCATGAAATTATCTGCCAGTGTATTAGACTGATACGCAATTTCCAGATTTCTGTATCCACTCTCTGCCAGAGAATTTACCACAACAAACAGCACTTCTGCAGCCGCTTCTATGTTACGCTTCGCCACAATATCAATTTTTCCTGCTGCCGCACTCAGATCATCAACATTGATTCCAAGTTCCGGGGCAATTTTCCTGATATGGTCATAATCAGGCTCTTTATCAAGAATCTGTCCGCCTAACACTGTACCAAGATGATATCCATTCACCATGATAGGTGCTGCAAAATCGATCAAGCCTGCATGACAGGGACCAACAAAAGGTTTTCCGTTCTTTACTGCCTCCTCACCCATTCTGTTGTGACATTCTGCGCACCTTGAATCTCCAAGACTGGATTTATGGATAAAGCCTTCACAAAAGTTTCGATAATAACTTGGTCTTGTGACTTCCTTTCCCTCCCTGTCAACAGATACCGCTGCACAATTCATCCCCAGGGCAAAGTTATCCAGAAACTTCTGCAGAACATCAATATCAATAATATCCCCTACCTCCAAGCTTTCCATATGGATTTTTCCATCCCTGTACTTTACCATGACTCTGTACTCCTTTCCTTTTTCCAGGCTTAATCACTGCCAATACTGCCCGAAAAATTATGTTACATTCTTTTTATTTATTCTACGCTAAAATGCACAAAAATGCAATCAGAAATCACCTATGCCTTACCACTTCAAAGCGTTCCAGCATACAGCCTTTCTCCTCCGGTGAAAGACCCGCTTTCTGCTTTGCGATTCTTAACTGCTCCTCCACTGTATCGACCCCGTCCAGATTTGGCAGAAGAAGTCCCCGCCTCATCCCTTTTGTCACAATAACCCCGTATTTTTTTACATCTAACTCTTTTTCGGAAGATATCTTTTCCGTTTCTCCCAGCACATCCACACTGTACTCCAGCTCCTCTAATTCGTCCTCTGTTACCGGTGAAAACCTTGGATCCCTCGTAGATGCGCTGATGGCATTTTCAATAATCTCATCTGCAAGCGTTTCCCTTGTTGCCATAATAGTTCCAATGCAGCCTCTTAACTGACCGTTCTTATGCAGGGAAACAAATGCTCCTGCCGTTCCATGGCTCAAATGTTCTTCTGCATTTCTATCTGCCCGTTCTCCCAAAGAACCAAAAATTTCTTCCTTTACATCTTCCCAATGAATCCGCTCTTTTTTTACAATATAGCTTTCCAGGGAACGTCTTGCCAGACGGACATAAGCATCCTCCAGATTCCGTATTTTCTCCCTGCGTTCTTTTTCACTTTTTTCCCATTTTTCTAAAAAGGCACGCTCCGGTGCTTCCTTCTCCTTTACTATATACGTACAGATTCCGTATCCCACTCCGGTCACATCCTGATAAGAGAGTTTACTGATATCAACTGCTTTTTTATCCAGCGCACCCGCCATCATGACAAAGGAGCGGTGTCCGCACTCTGCCGCCTTTTCCAACAGATTCTCATCAAAATCCAGAAGTTTATCAAATGCTCCACTTTCCATGACGCGCATCAGCTTTCCATCATAAACAGGTCCAAGCGGTTCCAGTCCATATGGTCCGTCCGGCTTTAATTTATGTGAAAGATCACCGCTGGCAATGTACACCACACGTCTTCCCAGTTCTTCTGCTGTCCTTTGGATTAACATCCCCATCCGGTAATGTGCTGCAAGGGAAAGACCGGAAAGCCCAATCCGTACCAGCTTTGCCGCCGAATATTTCTGTGTGATAAAGTAGAGCGGAACCATGGTTCCATGGTCCAGCTCCGGATCCTTTTCTCCCAGTACCCCTGCCGGAATATCCGAAAATGCAGCATGAGCTGCCAGTGTCTTTACGAACTGCGTGTCATAATCCACTTCAAAGCTTACCTGTGGTGCCCGGAAACTTCCAAAATCCCCTGTCGCCTTTTCCCCTGGAGAAATGTGGAAATAATCATAATAGAGCACGGTATGTGGTGATGAAATGACAATGGTGTCCGGAGCAAGCTCCGCCACCAGCTCTGCCACACGCTCATACGCCTTTGTAGTTTCTTCAATGACAGCCTCTCCGCCGTTTCCAACTGCCGGCACGATCATTGGCGGATGCGGCACCATAAATCCTCCTAATATTCCCATGCGTTCCTCTCCTTTCAACAATTTCCCTCATACACAAATTCCAGATATTCCCTCGCCATTTTTGCCAGCTCATACACCCTTTTTACCTCTGTTGGTCTCCTGTGTGAATATCTGCTTCTGGGAAAGAACCTGCTTAAATGAAGCGGAATTTTCTTTCCTGTTTTCTGCTCCAATTCTGCAATCCACGAAAACAGCTTCCTCATTTCCCCTTCCGCATCATTGTCCCACTGGACCACCAGTGTTGTGAGCTCCACATGGCAGAATGTGGCTGCATAAGAAATAAATTCCTTTACCATCTCAAAATCTCCCTGCAGCGTTTTTCTGTAATACTCCTCTGTAAAGCATTTTAAATCAATATTCATTGCATCTATATACGGCTCAAGCTCCTTTAAAATCTCCAACGAAGCACAGCCATTTGTGACCAGGACATTTTTCATGCCCCGCTCCTTTACAAGTTTCGCCGTATCACGTACAAATTCATATCCCACAAGAGGTTCGTTATACGTAAATGCAAGCCCGATGTTCCCATATTTTTTCTGCTCTTCTGAAAGATTCGCAAGCTCCAGAGGGCTCATCTGCCTTACCGGACAGAAAAGTGCTTCCCCATCTGCTAAAGAAATATCTACATTCTGGCAAAACGGACACTTTAGATTACATCCATAGCTTCCCACCGAAAGAATACTGGTGCCCGGATAAAATCTCTGCAGCGGCTTTTTCTCTATCGGGTCTAACGCAAGTGATGTCACCTTTCCGTAATTTTCTGCAATCACTTCTCCGTTTTCATTTCTTCTTGCATAACAGGCTCCGGTCTGCCCTTCTTCCAAAGAACAGTGCCTGAAACAGACTGTACATATTTTTTCCATAACAATCCCCCCACACCTTTTTTCCTCAAAAATCCAAACACTTTATTTCCCTGATCAGACCTTCGTATTCCTGAAGTTTTTTTGTTTTTTTAATTTTTTTGAACCACTTTTTCCCATCCGGAAAAGATTCCTGTAAATATGTCCAGACTTCTTTCATTTTAAACAAGACCGGCGTATCCCCTGACATGGCTTCTTTATATCCCTGCTCCAAATCCTCCAGAAACCGGAATACGTTTTTCTTCCAGCTTTCCGAAGAAATCCCGGTGATAAATCCCGGAGCCTTTAAAAATCCCCGCCCAATCATGACAGAATGAAGCCCGGGGAAATCTGCCTGAATTCTTTTTACATCTTCCAAAGAACATATATCCCCATTGTAGCACAAGGGGTGTTTACTGTGCTCCAGCGCATACAAAAAACACTCCTCATGTACCGCTCCTTTATAAAACTGCTCTCTTGTCCGCAAATGAAGAATCAGCTCCTTTACAGGGTACTGCTCATAAATTTCCAAAAGCTTTGGAAATTCCTCCGGCTCAAAAAAACCAATCCTTGATTTAATTGAAATTTTCACATTGGAATGTTGAAAAATGGCATCCAGAAAACGGTCTAATTCCTCTGTGTGCTTTAAAAATCCGGCTCCCTTTCCTTTCGGGACCACTGTTCCAGAGGAACAGCCTAAGTTTAAATTTACTTCCTGATACCCCATTTCCGCCATCTGCTCTGCCGCCTGGCAAAAATCCTCCGCCCGGTTCGTCATAATCTGCGGCACCACACAAATTCCTTTGTTATTTTCCGGCAGAATCTCTTTTCTTTCCTTTGCCTTCATGATTCCGCCATCCCTCGTGGTCACAAAAGGCGTATAGTATACATCAATTCCACCAAAATTTTTTTCATATGCCTGCCGGAAGATCATTCCGGTAATCCCCTCCAAAGGGGCAAAATATATCTTCATAAATTCTTATTATCCTCCGCCTTGCAGAATGGGAGCATTCCGGCACATTTTATTCATATATCCATATGCCGTCAAAACTGACACCTCCCACAAAGAATGCTTATTAAATTTTCACTATATTTTTATACAGCAGATGCACCGGCAGCCCCACAACATTAAAATAATCCCCCTCAATTTTTTCAATAAATTTAGAAAACCTGCCCTGAATTCCGTAAGCCCCTGCTTTGTCGTAAGGCTCCTTTGTATCTAAATAAGCTTCCATCTCCTGCTCTGACATTTCTGCAACATATACCCTTGTCGTTTCCGAAAAGGAATCAGAAAAGCTCCTGCCATCTTTTTTCCCACAGAGTGTCACACCGGTACAGACCGTATGCACCCTTCCCCTTAACATTTCAATCATCCTCCGGGCATCTTTACGGTCCGCTGGTTTTCCTAAAATTTCTTTCCTGCCATCTGTTTCCACAAATACAACTGTATCTGCGCCAATCACACAAATATCCCCTGTGGAACCGGCACATTTTTCTGATTCTATTTTTTCAAAGACCGCCTCTGCCTTTTGTCTGGAAAGTTTCTGTGTAAGCAGGACCGGATCGTTTTCTGAAAAAACCTCTGTTTCATCCGAAACCATGACCTCAAACGGAATATCCAAAAGAGCCAGAAGCTCTTTTCTTCTCGGCGATGCCGATGCTAAGACCACCTTCATGTTTCATCTCCCTCTTAGTATTGAGTTTTTTAGCTGATTGCCGGACGTCTACGTAACTTCACACAGCCATCAGAATCGCCGTATATAACTCCTTATACTGCTTTATCAGCTCTTCATGCCTTTCGCGTACCTTTTCAAAATCGCCCGCCTTGCAAGCCTCCTCAGAAACCGCTGCTTCCTCAGAAAGCTCCTTTGCCCCTATGTTCATGGAGGTACTTTTCAGCGCATGTGCCAGAATCCGGTACTGTTCAAAATCCCCTTGCTCCAAAGCTTCGTTTAAATTACGGCTTTTTTCTCCCTTCAGGTACTCCCGCAGGACATTCAGGTAAAATTCTTCATTATTCAGGCAGAAACCTAATCCTGCGTCCACATCAAGCCCCGGAACCTGGCGCAGCCCTTCCGGAAGACGGAAAGCTGCATCAGGGCTTTCTTCCTTTAGTTCCACTTCTGCAGCAGAGTTTTGTTCTGTCTCTGCAAATATTTTATGCTCTGTCTCCGCAGATTTTTTTTGTTCTGTCTCTGCGGATTTCTTTTGCTCTGTCTCCGTGGATTTATTTAACCCGGCCTCTCCGGAAGATATGATTTTTTCCTCCGGAAGATATTTTTTCAGTATCTCATACATTTCTTCCTCAGCAATCGGCTTGGAAAGATAATCTTTGAATCCTGTTCTGATATATTCCTCCCTGATTCCTGTAATTGCATTTGCCGTCAGCGCAATCACCGGCGTATTCTGATTCTGGTTGTTTTTTAAATCCTTCATCTGGTGCAGGCAGGCAATACCGTCCATCTCCGGCATCACATGGTCCATGAAGATAATGTCATACTTCTTATTGCATACCATGGAAAGTGCCTGTCTTCCGGAATCAGCCGTATCTGTTTCAATTCCTGTATATTTTAAAATTCCCTTTGCCACCAGAAGATTCATTGGGACATCATCCACAACCAGTGCATATGCTTCCTGCGTATGAACCGGCTCCACAGCGTCCATCTGTTTCACCAGG
>CADBMP010000029.1 GCA_902795775.1 uncultured Lachnospiraceae bacterium
TTATGCCCACAGAATTATTTCTGTCAAAGCGACAGAATAGGTGTGAACAGTTTTTTGTAATTCATCAGGAATGCCATATCAGTATAAGATATGAGATAAAGAGAACAGCAGAATGATTTGTTCTGCTGTTCTTTTACACCGCTGTGTATCGTTCGGTACATGGCGGTTTTTTCTCTATGAGCGTTTCCGGATGCTCTTTTAGAAATACATAATAATGCATGGAGCGTCCGTTCTTTATTTCTTTTTGTTCGTATAAAATTGTCTTCCTCTGATATTCTCTTGTATAAAAATTTCTGGAAAGAACCGGGTCATATGGTTCAAATTCTTTTTTATTATTCTCGTAAAAGCACAGAGTGTTTCTGCGAGGGATTCTTCCCCGGTCCGGATGAGCAGGCGGTCCGTAGTAAGTGATGGGTTCATTTTTGTCTCCCTTCCGGTTTCATCAACTGGTCTGCTGTGAGATCCCTTTAATATGGTTCAGTGCCCAGTCTTCGTTTGTGACCGTTATGACGCCGCCACCGCCGCCACCGCCGCCGCCGTAATTCGAATCGCCGGAAAAATTACCAAAATCAGCCTTGTGTGTCAAGGAGGAACTGACAGCCTTTTTTGGCATGAAAAAAAAGGTTGTGAAAAGCAGGAACAACAGAAGAAAAAGCGGTTTTCTCCATTTGTGGTTTTTCTGAGGCATAGGCAGACCTCCTTTCGTTTAGGAAAACATTTTGGAACTTAGCTATGCTGTCATGACTTTATTTTTTTCATTACCATTGTCTGTGTTTCTCCGTTAGAGAATCCTCTGACCACCTTACATGTTCCGCCACTTACTGTCAGGGAAATTACATGGTAGCCTCCACCCGCCAAAAGATTCTTTTCTTCTCCAACTAAAACCCCTCCAGTAACATTTGCCTTTCCTTCTATTCCAATATCCGGTAAACTACCATTGGCAAAAATATAGGTATAGCTTCCTTTGGCGGAACGTGAAATGATTACCTCCCATTTTCCATATTCTCCTTCGTAAACATATGTTCCGGTAAAATCATCCTCTTTCTCAGTTACCTGAATTGTAATGGTTTCCTCCCCACTGCCGGAATATGTCTCATCGGGACCGATAAACGTAATCTTCTCGCTTGATCTTCCCTTTATGTAATCCTCATAGCTATCATAGACTTCCAGTTTATTTTTTCCTGCGTCTGTAATCGTCCTGATTGCACCACCCATACATGCGAAACCGTAATACGTACACTCTGCTATCTGACTGGTGGTGCTCACCGTCTGCCCTGACACTTTCGTCCCCGGCTGCCATATTAACCAGTTCTGCTCCTCACAGTTCTCTCCATCTAACTTCATGGCGATATATTTGTCCTTATAATTCGCCAGATCCTTAAATGCAGTTTCCTTCCCGTTCTGATCCTCGAGCTTGAATACAAGCTTCCGGTTCATCTGTTTCATCATCTTTCTCCAGTTCGCCTGGTTCTTCTTATCCAGTTCTGCCCTGCACAGTTCCGCAAATTTTGTGAATATCTTCATTTCATCGCTCACAAAAAGCTTTGTATTAGCGAGCACAGCCTCTTCCGCCATACCCAGTTCCGCATATCTGTGACCGACATCATCCCCTTCTTTAAAAAATACATAATATAATGCATTCAGTTCCTCCGGGTCGAATTGCCGCAGCCACTGGGAACGCCCCTTCAGGGCGGCAGAAAACTTCGGCAGCCACTTTTCTGGATTCTTTCTATATTTTTTCATAATGAACCCTAACAGCTTGGCTAGATCGCTCTTCTCTTCTTTCGACGGCCACCAATTTTCATAGCCCCACCCCGATTTCATCCTAAGGTAGTGCCCTTTCTTTCTATAATAGTCGTCTTTAAACTTATACTTGTCTGTGTGGAAATATTCAAAGAGCCGCTGTGCCGCCTCCGTAGTGAAACTCCTCCCATGCTCCCGTATTTTTATTATATGCTTCCACCCGTAGCTCCTGCTCCGGATCTTTTACGGAAGAATCATACGGCATGGTCACAGAGACTGGTATCAGATAATCCTCGCTGCTTCCTGTGTCCAGATTCCATGCTTTTACGGAATATCCGGACTTCGCATCCGTCTTTTCAGACAGAGTGCTAAGCGTCACATTTACGGCAGCGTGGTCTTCATCCAGATTCAGATCTTCGTAATCCACCGTCACATTCCCTAATGTCACCTTCGTATTTCCGGCAGTAACCTTTGCTGTCTTTTTGGAAGCATTGTTTATATCACCGGAAGAATAGGAAACTGAAGTCTGTATCCCGATATCCTCTTTGCTCCCTATCGGTTCCGCAGTCGGCAGAATGTAATCTTCATCCGGCTGTGAATTATGTTCCTCATAAGATTCTGTCATATCTTCACCAGGGCTTAACGTTGGGAGCGGTGTTCCCTGTTCCGTTACCGAAGCCTTTGGCGTGGCAGATGGCTTTGACGTAGCGGCAGGTACCGGAGTGTTCGTGGCTTTTGCCGTTGGCTTCGGAGTAGTAGTGACAGCCGTTTCCGTACCCTCCTCCCCATAGACATCTGCGAATCCTTCATTTTTGGAAGTGCTGTTATAGCTCCATGTGTCCGGCTCTGAATCTATCACACAGTAATACCCGGCTGATAGCGTGATATTCGGGAAAATATCCCAGAACCTGTTATAATCCCTGCCTTTTGCCTGATAAGGTCCAAAAATATTCCCCTTTTTCGTATCAAAGCTTCCGTCAGCATTGGCATCTTCCGGTTTAAATTCCATAAGGGTGATTTTTCCCGGTGTGACGCCCTGTCCGTTATTCCAGTGGTATGTGGAAACCGCCTGAAGCTTCAGGCTGGTCTTTACCACAAAGAACGGGTATTTCAGCCCCGCTTTCCCCTGCTGTACGGCAAGCGTGTTTCCATTCGACCACCACTTTGTATAATTAGAAATGCTGTTCGTTACCTTTGTCTGTTGTGTAACCGTAGTTTTTTTCTTTTTCGTCACCTTGATTTTGCAGACTACTTTCGTTTTTTATACGTCATGGTAATCTTTACGGTTCCTTTTTTCTTTCCGGTCACAACGCCTTTCTTTGATACTTTGGCTATCTTTTTGTTGCTTGAAGTGTATTTCACACCGGAATACACTCGTTTCCCCTTGTAGGTCCGCCATACCGTAATCTTTTCTCCTGCTGCTATCTTGTACGTTGCGGTTTTCGCCTCTGCAGGCTTTGCGTTCTGCAGCGGGATACTGCAGCAGAGCAGGCTGCCGGCAGTCAGGACAGATAAGAAA
>CADBMP010000030.1 GCA_902795775.1 uncultured Lachnospiraceae bacterium
AAGGAGCATCCGCAGATGCAGAAAAGGGAAGGCTGACCGCCAAGGCAACACTTAAAAAAATGCAGCATGTTTTTTTTCTTAACATAATAATTCCTTATACCGAAGCACTTTTTGCAAAAGCTATTCAGGCTTCGCAAGCGGTGGTTTTTCAGAAAGGGAGAGCCTGTGTTTTTTTATCAGTTTCTCCACCTGTGTTTTTCCATGTTCATTAATCAACTGTTTCGGTGTATGGGCATCAAATCCCACAATGCAGGCATTTCCGGTTTTCCCGGCAATGTGCCAGAAAAGGTCAGAGGGATAATGGCGTCCGTCTGAAGCACCAAGCAGATTGATTTCCACAGGAATCCCTGTTTCTTTTAAAGCTTTGCAAAGTCTGGTCATTTCTGTTTCATAAAATTTTTTGCTGCCCACATAATGAATGACATCCGGGTGGGCCACATAAAGATAACGTCCGGTTTTTGCCCCTTCAATCACAGTATCTACATATTGTGTCAGCACAGCATCATTTCTTACCGGCATACCAAGATACGTGGACTGGTCCTCCGGACCCAGAAAATGCTGTCCAAGAATCATGTAATCCAGAGGAAAATCAGCCAGAAGCCTATCCTGTCCTTCCATGAGCTCCGGAATATACTCCGCTTCAAAACCAATGAAAATCTGGATATCCTTTTTATATTCCCTGCGTAAATCTTCTAATGAATGAAAATACCCGTCCACATCTTCCGGTGCCATCCGCATGGTGGAAACAAAACCGTTTTCATATACCCAGGGGCAGTGGTCAGAAAATCCCAAAATCTGGTATCCTGTCTGAATGGCAGTTTCTATGTATTCCCTGTCTTTGCCGGAGGCATGTCTGCATCGGAACGTGTGCGTGTGGTAGTTGAATGGTGGTATCATGGTAAATCCTTTCTATTACAAAATATAACGGTGTTAGCTTCAATGACAATCATTTATCTGTCTGTTAGTAATAAACTGGACTTAAAATATCTGTCTAAAAATCCTGCATATATGGATTTGGGAAGATATCATTTATATAGTCCGGATGATTAAAAAACAATATATTAGTATAGCATCTGGGGAAAAAATTGTCAATAAACGGGCAGATTGCCGGTGTTTATCTTAAAATGATTTTTTCGGCACTGTATAAGCCCGTCTTTCTGCATTTTGCCCAGCTCGGCAGAAAGCACTGAGCGTTCCACATTAAGGTAGTCTGCAAGCTGCTGGCGGTTGAAAGGGATATCAAATTCATGGGAATTCTTCTGAACCGATACCGTGTCCAGATATGCCATGATACGTCTGCGTACCTGCCTGGGAGCAGTATGAAAGCTGCGGCTCGAAAGGTGAAGGTTTTTTCGTGTGGTTATGGTCAAAAGATTGGCAAGCAGCCGTGCCCGGATGGTGTCGTTCAGATTGGAAAGGGACTTCAGGGAAAGGAAAACAATACTGCAGTCCTCGGCAGCATATACATCGACAAACATAGGCTCATTCTGTAAAAGTGCATAACTTTCAGCAAAGAACTGGCCTTTGCTGACGAGGTTCAGTATGGTGCGGTTTCCCCAGATATCGTTGCTTTCAATGGTAACGCTTCCATTTGTGACAAAGCATAGTTTGTCTGTGGTCTCTCCGGAAGAAAATATCACAGCGTCTTTTTGGTATTTTTTTTCATAAGCATTCAGAGTTTTCAAAAGTCCGGGTATTTCGGTTTCATCAAAATTTTTAAACAGTATAGAGCTGCGCAGAATGGCAATATCCATATTTTTCTCCTTTAAATGTTGTAATTCCAACATATATTTACATTTGATTATATTATTTTAGGCAAAAAAGTCAAGGAGGTTTTCACTTGAAAAAAGTTTTACGTGAAATATAAGTGAAAAATCTGCAGGGATTCATAAGAATGCTGAATAGTTATGTTTTCATGTCTAATATAAATTGGCAATGTATACAAAAAAATAATTATTTTTTGTGAAAAATTGGTATTTCATTACATGTAAAAATCTGTTATATTAGGTAAAGAACAACCGGTTGCGCTAACGAAATAAGTGCATTTCTTATAATCTTTCAGCTAATCTTCTGCTCTGACCCTCTTAGCGCACAATAACCAAAAAGGAGGAAAAATATGAAACAATATTGGAGAAAATGTTTATGTGGTTTACTGTCGATTATTATGGTGCTTTCTGTTTTTACAGGATGTCCTGTGGGGGGGATGAGTGTTGCAGAGGCGGCAGAGGGGGACAAAACGGTTACGCTGTATTATTATTACGAGAAACAGGATGGGGAAGTATTATGCCTGAATCTCTGGCAATCAGGAAATGGAAAAATTACGTTTGCGGACACAACAAAAAATATCAATTTGAATGATGAAAATGTATATGGTTCCAAATGGGGATGGGCCGGATATGCACAAACGCTTGAAAAAGTGAAAGAAGATGGATACGAAAACTGGTATTTTGTCCGGCTTTTGGTAAAAAATGGTGAAGTACCTGAAAAGGATGGGTTTACCGTATATGCTGCTAAGAATGGGGATACTGAAAATAGTGCAGGAGTATTGAAACATAATTGCGGCAGTGGAGAAAACGTGTTTGATGGAATAGCAGCTGGAAACTCTGAAGTTTATGCAGTCAAAAACTGGCAGCCTGATACCTCTTTTGTGGCTCCGAAAGATGAACAGGGCTTTTCATCTTCAACGGAATCAGATGTTACCTTTACGTTCTATTATTATTATGAAGGTGATTCTAATTTATATATGGACATCTGGAATCATGAAGGACTGGACTTTGGGACAGGTGCAGTAACAGACACTTCCTGGGGATGGAAATATAATGATCATGTGACGCTGAAGCCACAGGCAGTATTACAGTCCGTGGAAGGAAAAACGAACTGGTATTTTGTGGAACTCAATGTGGTTTCGGGAGAAGCAAAGGATGGTTTTGACCTTTATGCAGGTGGTTCCTCAACGAAAATTGATACATATGATAAGGAAACAAACAAATCCCAGGGATATCAGAAACTTGTCAGTGGAGATTCTGAAGTTTATGCGGTGAAGGACGGGGTGATTTATGAGTCCATTCAGGCTGCTGAAGCTGACGGGGCATCTGCCGGGGAAGTATGGGATCTTCCGGTGGTGGAGAATGCAGGGATTGAGGTAAATAAAGTCGAAAATTTAAGCAAAGACTTCATAATGGGAATGGATATTTCTTCTGCCATTTCAGAATTTGAGAGCGGAGTGGTCTTTAAGGACTGGAATGGAAAAGTGATTGATAATCTGGATGATTTTTGTGCATTTCTTTATGCAAACGGCATTACCCATATACGTGTCCGGGTCTGGAATAATCCATATGATGCGGACGGAAACGGATATGGCGGCGGAAATAATGATGTGGCAAAAGCAAAAAAATTTGCAGATGCCTGCAGAAAAGCAGGATTAAAAATGCTGGTGGACTTCCATTGTTCAGATTTTTGGACAGACCCTGGAAAGCAGATTGCACCAAAAGCCTGGAAAAAATATACGTTGGATCAAAAGAAAGCTGCATTGAAAGCTTTTATTAAAGATTCCTTGGATAAAATTGATGCCGCAAAGGATACCGTTGCCATGGTTCAGGTGGGGAATGAAACCATCAACGGTTTTGTGGGGGAAACAGATACGGAAAAGATGTGTGCACTTTTTTTGGCAGGAGCGGAAGGTGTAAAAGAGTATAATACTGATGTTGAGGTTGTGATCCACGTGACAAATCCGGAAAAAGGGAATGTCACGAAATGGGCAGGAAATCTGGATACATATCATGTGAATTATGATATTATTGCCACCAGTTATTATCCATACTGGCATGGTTCGCTTACGAATCTGAAAGAGCAGTTCAATTATGTAAATAAAACATATGGGAAAAAAGTCATGGTTGCGGAGACCAGTTATGCTTACACGCTGGAGGATTCAGACGGGCACAGCAATACAGTGCGTCCGGGGAATAACGACACTTCAGAAGACTGCAAAGAATCGTTCACGGTGCAGGGTCAGGCAGCTTCCATAAGAAACCTGATTGATACGGTAAATTCTGCAAAAGGAGGCATTGGTGTCTTTTACTGGGAACCGGCATGGCGTACTGTGGGGGATGTGTCCGGGTTAGAGCCTGACAGTACAGAATATAAAGAAAGGGTAGCTGCAAATAAGTCACTTTGGGAAACAAAAGGCTCCGGGTGGGCATCTTCTTATTCGGCAGATTATGATCCGGATGATGCCGGAAAATGGTATGGAGGGACAGCGGTGGATAATGAAGCCATGTTTTATCCGGATGGTTCCCCGACAGAAGGGCTGCATGTGTGGAATTATGTAAAGAGCGGTGCAGAGTGTACAGATATTACCGTTGAAAAAATTGAAGATGCAGAAATATCTGTGGATTATGGAAAAGTGTTAAACATGCCGGGTACGGTAAACGTTTTTTATAATAAGGGGAAAAAGGAAGAAACTGTCACATGGAACCGGGAAGACCTTGAGGCAGTGAATACGGAAGAACCTATGGCCTATCTTGTACGGGGAACGGCAAGGCTTAGTGAAACGGTCACTTCCGGAAAATATGCAGGTGAGGATACGGTTCCGGCAGTATGTAAGATTACTGTATATGGTAAAAATCTTCTGGAAAATCCGGGATTTGAAAATAGTGAAAGCTCATGGGAAATCCGTCCGGATGGCTCCGGTGTGACGTTTAATGCGGATGGGAAAAGGACGGGAGGAATTGGTCTTCATTACTGGAATCAGAATGCTTTTTCCTTTATGGCAGAACAGGTGGTCACACTTCCGGCGGGAACATATACCATTGGCGGTTATCTGCAAGGTGGCGGAAATGGAGAGGATGATGTTTATCAGGTGTATGTGAAAGCCGGGACAAATGAGCAGACGGCATGTGTGGAACCATCCGGATACCTGGTCTGGAAGAATCCGGAAATAAAGAAATTTGAGCTGGCAGAAGAAAGTGAAGTTACGGTGGGGATAAAGGTAACAGGTTCTGCAGGGGCATGGGGAACATGGGATGATATGTATGTGTATGAATATAATCCTTGTGAGAATGGGCATACACTGGTCCATATTCCGCAAAAAGCCGCCACTTCTTCTGGAACAGGGAATAAAGAATACTGGGAGTGCAGTGGATGTGGAAAACTTTTTGCAGATAAAAATGCAGCCGTACATACCACATTGGCTGATGTGACCATTGCAAAGGTAAATCATTCGGGAAGTTATCAGAGTTATATGGATTATTATGTGATGCCGGAACCGGCACCGTCTGCTGACTCGTCAGAAGAATCTGCTGCGGCGGACACAACGGGAGCACAGGAATCATCTAAGGCAGCAGAAGAAACAGGAACGCAGGAGGAATCTAAGAAATCAGAAACAACAGGAACGCAGGAGGCGTCTAAGGGAGCAGAAACAACAGAAGCGCAGGAGGCGGCTAAGGGAGCAGAAACAGCAGAAGCGCAGGAGGCATCTAAGGAAACAGAAGAAACAGGAACACAGGAAGCATCAAATGTACCGGAAACTTCTGACGGGCAGACGGTTTCCGTGGAGAAAGAACCGGCAGGAACGTCTGCAGCATCTGAAGGGCTGGTTGTGAAGAATGACCAGATATATACAGTAAATGCATCTTCATCAGGTTCAGAAAACACACTGACGTACAGTAAAACAAATGATGATTCTGTAAAAAGTGTAACGATTCCTGCGTCTGTAAAGAAAAACGGAGTTACTTTTAAAGTGACGGCAGTTGCAGAAAATGCATTTAAAAATAATAAAACCATCGTGAAAGTCAAGGTTGGAAGTAATGTAGAAAAGATTGGAAAGAATGCGTTTTTCGGGGCAAAAAAACTGAAAAGCGTGATCCTTGGAAAAAAAGTAAAAGCGATTGGGGCAAATGCATTTAAGAATACAGGAAAGTTGAAAACGCTGGTAATCAAAAGTTCCAGGCTGACCATGAAAGGACTGAAAAATGCATTAAAGGGTTCTTCTATAAAAGTGGTGAAACTGGAAGGAAAAGCAGCAGAGAAGATGTATTCTGTTTATAAAAAATATTTTACCAAAAAGAATTGTGGAAAGAAAGTAACGGTAAAAAAATAGGGGCCTGGGAGTTAAAGTTACACTTCACAACTTCACACGTCAGTGAACACTTCTCTGTTCACTGACGTATCAAAGAGTTAATTTAGAGGGCAGAGTACGAAGCCCATCGCATTCTGATGCTTTTTTCTTTTCGTTTATTGAACCAATTGTTTAAAATTGCTATAGGATATAGTTTATGAAGGCTTTTATAGTTTACTTGATAAAGCAATGATCCTGTGCTCAGCAGGGAACCCGATTGAACGGCTTGAAGAGTTCGGATTTCTTAACAGTATGAAAAGAGTTATGCTGGGGGACAGACTCTTTGGACGTGCAAAACAGACCGAGTTTGTGGTCTTCGATAACACATCGAGAGAAAATAAGCTTAGAAAGAAAAACTGGGATATGAACCTCCAAAAGGCTTATGAGGTTGGGAAAGGATTATTCAACTGATGGTACGGGAAGCGAGAAAAGAAGACTTGGATGAATTGCTTAAACTCTATCTGTTTTTGCATGAGGACAGTATACCGGAGCTAAGTGCACATCTTGAAAAAACATGGAATCAGATCATTGAAGATTCGAATCATCATCTGATTGTGAATGAAATCGACGGTCAGATCGTTTCTTCCTGCGTATGTGTGATCATACCGAATCTGACAAGGAATGTGAGACCGTATGCTTTTGTTGAAAATGTGGTAACACATGCGGATTTCAGAGGGAATGGCTATGCAGGGGAGTGTCTGGATTATGCAAGGAAGATCGCTGAGAGGGAAAACTGTTATAAAATGATGCTTCTTACCGGATCAAAGAAACCGGAGACTCTGCATTTCTATGAGAAG
>CADBMP010000031.1 GCA_902795775.1 uncultured Lachnospiraceae bacterium
AATTCCGTCCTTGATTCCAATCAACACTTTCTTTACGTACTTCATATAAAAATCCTCCATACCGAACGCTCCTTGCAGGGCTGCCGAAAGAAATCTGCAAATGCAGCTTCTGTGATGGCATCAGAGCGATTTGGACCCGACACATATCGCCGTTTGAAACATAAAAAAGCCATATTTAAACAGTATACTATATTTTTTTAATTCGCACAACCAAATTTTACTTCCTGTGTTCCCTTACATAAACGGCAAAGCTATGGCAAAGCTCCACCTCCTCCTCTGTCACTTCATGTCTGGAAAAACATGCCTTTTTTACAATACACATAAATCTGTCCCAGTCTTCTTCCGGATATGTTTTCTGAAGAAGATGTCCATATTCCCGGTCTGTAAAATGACGTTTCAAAATATGTCGTTTTCTGCATAAGCTCTTATAGACCTGCCGGTTCATCCTGCAGACCTCTGCCCTGTTCTGGTTCTTCCTGAATCTTCTGAAAGAACGATGCTTTCTTTTTTTTCTGAAGAACCGCCTGGAAATCACCTGGTACAGCCAGACAAGCACAGGCAGCAGGAACAAAATCAAAAGAATCAGAAGCCGTATGGAGCCTGCACTGCTTTTTTTCTGTACATCCTTTCTGCTGCCGGGAACATTTTCCGCCGTATCTGCCATCACCGTTGGTTCCGGAGACGAAACCTCCTCAGAGGTTTCCAAAAGACCGGACGCTTCTTCCTCCTCCGTCTCCTTTCCTTCTTTTCCGCTTTCCTGTTTTTCAGACGTTATGTCTTCTTCCTTTCCTCCTTTTTCCTCTGTTACTGCAGTTTCTCCCCCGCCCTCCGGCGTAAATTCCAGAGGAAACCAGCCAATACCTTTAAAATACACTTCTGCCCATGCATGTGCATTACTGTCTAATACTTTTGCATAATAGCCCCCATCCTTTTTCTTTCTCCAGTTTCCGGGATGCACCACATATCCGCTTGCAAAGCGTGCCGGAATCCCCAGTTTCCGGAACATCAGAACAGCAGCACTTGCAAAATGCACACAATATCCCTCATGACTGTTCTCTAAAAAATATTCCATCGGATCCATATCAGGGGAAATCCTGTTAAGCTCTAAATTATATCTGAACGTTTTGAAATAATCCTGCAGATAATGCATCATCTTCCATATTCCGCCCCGTTCTTCCATTTCACCTTCCGGCATCACATCCAAATCTTCCACCTCTGTATAAGAAGATGACCAAAAACGGTCCGCCACCCTTGAAATTTCCGGAATATCCTCAGATGGAAGCGTCATGTAATGTTCCGTCACATACTGGTCATACCACTCTCTCCATTCCCTTTCCTTCTCACTTTTACTGGAATAAATTGCTTCGATTTCAGCATAATGCCTGGATGCGGAAAGTGTCGTTTTCTCAAATTCTGCCGGGTCCCATGTCAGGAAACTGTATTTTTTCTGAAGCATCTCCTTTTCTAAATACGTGTCCTGTTCAAATTCCGGCTGTTCCACCCCTGCAATCCCTGCTAACATATACGGAAGATATACATAGCCGCCACGAAGTCCCTTGTACGTCATGGTCATCTCCCGTTCCTCCAGCACTGACTCGGGAAAACTCTCTATTTCGTTATTCCTTCTTTGAAAATAAGAATTTGCCGGAAATGCCAGAAATTTTGAAATCTGCTTTTGGTCATACCCGGCTTTCTCACATTTTTTCAGAAAGAACGCCTCATCATTCATCCATTTTCCATGCTCATAATCCGTTCCATAAAATCCCCGGAAATACTGGTTCTTTTTGGGAGCCCTCCCCTTTACGGTAATCTCTAAGACCTCTGTTCCTTTGTATTCCGGTGTCTCATTATCCACCACATCGGCTCCCTTTTCAAATCCTGAAAAGAAGAATGCCTCAACCGTATTTTCAAGCTCCAGCTGAAATTCTTTTACTTCCGGTGCATATGACATCACTTTCTTTGCCGTTTTTTTTAAGTTTTTTGCAGAAACATAAGGGATTCCCGCCGCCAAAAGTATCATAAGGAAAAGCGTCATGAATGCCATAGAAAAGATAATCCTCTTTTTTCTGCCTCCGGAAGGCTCACAAAACGCTCCATCCAGCCTGTAGATTCCCCGGAAAGAAAGCAGCACGCCTCCTGCAAAAGCGAATGCAAACACAAAATAATCCGGTGTCTTTCCAACTGCCATAAGCGCAAGGACAGGCAGGATGACCGGCATGGTAAGCAGATATTTTTTTGATGAGAGCACCGATATTATAAAACACACCAGAAAAAAGACAATTCCCGGAAACAAAATCCCCGGACGATTATCTGTCACCAGCAAATCACCTCCTGCAGTCAAATGCAACCTGTAATATGTGTTGACCTGCCCAAGGTATTCCTCCAACAGATTGACCATATATTTCCAAAGCATTTCCCTGTTCTTCCATGCATAGAAAACAGACGCTGCTGCATACAAAACCACAAGGAGCAAATAAAGCTGTTTTTGAAACCGCACCAGCCCCACTCTTATAAACGTGACAGCAGCCAGAAAAGGAAGCATTGCATAAACTGCATATACAATAAAATGCTTTGGAAATTTCTGCGCAGGAAAAAGAAGCATCAAGCACCTCTTTACACAAAACAGAAAAAGGAGCGCTGCCAAAAACATGAGCACACTCTCTAAAATAGAGAGCTTAAGAACCGTTTCCCCATCCCTTGACTTTTTTTCTGCCCAAATGATATCCTGCACCTTCTGACGTTTATAAAACAATTTCCAATCCCCCTAAATGCTGTCTTATTAAATCTGCCCGGAGCGTGACCATTTCCTCTCCGTCCTTAAATAAAACGAACTGCTCATTCAGTGTCAATGAATGAAGATAATGCTCCGTCCGGTATTTTTCATCGTAAAGAACCGAAAGTTCTTTAGATGGCTGATTTCCCTGTTCTTTCAAATAACAGCTCAAAAAAAGATAAAAACTCTCCTCATCATCAATGCGCATACGTGTAATATCACAAATCTCTTCCTCATACCAGACCACATAATGCGGACATCTGGCATCCATCATGGAAAAAGAAAGCGATGCGCCTAATTCCAGAAATGTTCCAAAGCTTCCTTTTTTCTTTTTATCTGACCGGTAATCCAAAAAAAGCACGACTGCACACGCCTTTGGAAGAGAACTCTCCTTCACCATCAGCTCATCTGTTTTTGCGGAAAGCTTCCAGTGAATGGCCTGAAGCCTGTCCCCAGGCACATAAGGACGAATCTGGAACGTTTCAGAATGGTCATATCCTCTTTTTTCTTCATCATAATAATCTGAATCACCAAAAAAATTTTTCACCGGCTGGGTCAGGAATACAGGTATCTCTGAAATACGCGGCATCACCTGAATATTTTTTCTGCCGGAAAGCTTTTTCGTCATGGAAAACAAACTGACCATATCATAAATACGAAGTTTCTGCGGACCAATTTCATAATTTCCTGCCTGCGTAAGGGTAAGGGCAAGCTCCACCAGACTCCCGCCCGGAGGAATCCGGAACACGTTATGCCATGCCACGTTCTCTTTTTTCTCAAAGGAACTTTTCACTTCCAATGCCAGCCTTACATGAAAAACCGGCAAAATGCTTTTATTCCGGAACAAAACCTGCACTGTAACGGGATTTCCCGCATCTGCCACAGAAATCGGCACCCTGACTTCTGCTGAAACACAAAATATGGCAAGGAGCAGGTAAACAAAGGAAAAGATAAAAAGCAGCGTACACGCAAAAGCAAAAAGAAGCATTGCCTGACTTGTAAAAATGAATGCCAGATAAAAAAGAAAGGCTAACACCGGTAAAAAACATATATAATTAACCACGATATATCCCCTTTAATTCATAAGAAGCCGGCTGATGAACGTTCGATAAGATTTCCTCTGTCACAGCAGCCTCCGAAATATGTGTCACTCTTGCTTTTGTGTTCAATACAAGCCTGTGCTTCACAACATCTGGGAAAATCTCTGCCACATCTTCCGGCATTACATAATCCCTCCCCTGAAGAAATGCCCATGCCTTTGCCATTTTTGTACAGGCAATGGTGCCCCTCGGACTCATTCCCAGATCAATGTATGAATTTTCCCTTGTAGCACCGGCAAGCTCAACAATATAACGATAGACCCTCTCATCCACATAGATTTCCCTTTCTACCACCTTACAGAGCTCTAAAAGCTCCTCCCTGCCCATCACACATTCTACCTCTTTTGCATTTTTCTTCATGCTCTTTCCCTTTGCAATGGAGATTTCACTGTCCTTATCCGGATACCCCATGCTCATGCAGATCATGAACCGGTCTAACTGCGATTCCGGTAAAAGCTGCGTTCCGGCACTTCCCTTTGGATTCTGTGTTGCAATGACGACAAATGGCTTTGGTACCTGATACCTCTCTCCGTCCACTGTGACGCCGCCCTCCTCCATCACCTCCAGAAGGGCAGATTGTGTCTTCGGGGACGTCCTGTTGATTTCATCTGCCAGAAACAGATTGCACATAATGGTTCCGGGATGATACACAAAGTTTCCGGTTTCTTTATCATACATCTGGAATCCCAGAATATCTGCCGGCATCACATCCGGCGTAAACTGCACCCTGTGGTTTTCCAGGTCCATAGCCTTTGAAAAAGCGATTGCAAGCGTGGTCTTTCCCACTCCCGGAACATCCTCAATCAATATATGTCCTTTTGCCAAAATTGCAGCGAATGCCTTGATGATACAGGCATCCTTCCCCGTCACCGCCTTTTTCACTTCCTCCACCACTAAAAGTGCACGTTCATACGCATTTTCATTCATCACCTAGGTTTCCTTTCAGATATTATTAAAAATATGTAAAGTGTAACAAAAACTCTCTTTTTATGATAAACGAAAACCCCCCAAAAAACAACTATCTTTTTGCGAATCGGTTACACTTCTCTGTCACCTTTTTTTCATACAGGAATAAGATATCCTAAGAACAGAATTTGTTACAGATTTTCAATGTATCTGATACAGAAAACAAGGAGTGCATTATGTCTGATTCATCACAAAGCATTACGGACAAAAGACAGATTTATCTGAAAAAAATGCTGGAAGACAAAGGATATTCCGTCTTTTTTTCAGAGGAGCTTTCCATGCAGGAGAAAAAGCAGCTGTTTTCACAGGTACATTCTGCTCCCTTTCTCTATCTCCTGCCTGTTCCGGCACCTGCTTCGGAGCTTGATTTCTTAAAAACAATCACAAATCCAAAGGAAATTCTTCTGGGAGGAAACCTGCCAAAAACATTTACAGATTTCTGTACCAGAATGAACCTTTCCTTCCTTGATTATATGCGGGCAGAAACCGTCATCATGGAAAATGCCATTGCAACCGCAGAAGGCATCATCAGCCACGCCATCCTGGAAACACCTTTCAATCTGCATGGCTCAAAAACACTTGTCACAGGCTTTGGCAGATGTGGGGAAATATTAGCGGAAAGACTGCATGCCCTTCATGCAGACGTTTGCATTTCCACCAGAAATCCCCTCGCATTAAAAAGGGCAGAGTGTTACGGATATCATGTGCACAAAGATTCCATATATCCTGATTATGACCTGATTTTTAATACGGCACCTGCCCCTGTTCTGAACAAAGAAATCATAGACCGTTTAAAGCCGGAGGCTTATATTTTTGACATTGCATCAAAACCGGGCGGAACGGATTTTTCCTACTGCGAAAAAAAGGGTATCCACGCAAAGCTCTACCCGGGACTACCTGGAAAATGTGCCCCAAAAACCTCAGCAGAAATTATTTTTCGCTATCTTATGACTTTTTTTTAGCTGCACTTTACACATTCGTGTTTATTGCCACGGAAATCCGGGAAAATATTACGTTTTCACAGCCATGGCAATATACTTCATGAAAGAAAGGAGCCATATCCTATGAATGAAAAAAAAGAGAAAAAACTTCAAATCGGTTTTGCCATCACCGGTTCTTTTTGCACTTTTCAGAAAATTTTAGAAGTATTAAAAGACCTTTCCGAAAAGGATTACAACATCATCCCCATTTTTTCCGAAAGAACAAGCACCATGGATAACCGTTTCCAGAATGCAGACGATTTTGTAAAAGAAGTTCAGACAATTACGGGAAATCGCGGAATTTTTACTATTCCCGAAGCAGAACCAATCGGGCCGAAGGGATACCTTGATATTCTTGTCATTGCTCCATGTACCGGAAATACACTTGCAAAGCTCTGCCATGGAATCACAGACTCGCCAGTCCTGATGGCAGCAAAAGCACATCTTAGAAACGAAAAACCTCTCATTATTTCCATTTCTACCAATGATGCTCTTGGCATGAATTTTAAGAATTTAGGCGAGCTGATGAACATGAAAAATATTTATTTTGTTCCTTTTGGACAGGATAATCCGGTAAAGAAAACAAACTCCATGATCGCCCATGTGGAACTGATCCCTCAGACCATAGAAGCCGCGCTAAAACGGAAACAGCTCCAGCCGGTCATCCGCTCCCCATTTTGAGCATTTATCATTAAAGGAAAAAAAATCAATGTCATTTCGTTTCCCGGTTTTCAAATCACTGGCGAAACAAAATGACATTGACTATGACTTTACATTGACCCTTCTGCTGTCAGGTCATTTTCTTCTGATGATCACATACACTTTTGCATCCTCTGCAAGAGTACACTCCTTGCCCAGATTCACGCTCAGGGAAAGAAGATGCCTCCCCTCTCCATATCCGGAGCAGTCCACAATTCCTGTAAACGAATTGTTCGCAAGAGCGGACAGAGCCGACTTCGTCCCCTTCACCGACAAGGAAACCAGCTTAATATCCTGGTCTACCTCTGCAGAATATCCGTTTCCTATGTTTTCAAGCTTTATCTGGCCTCTGGACAAGGTAAGCGTCTTCGTCTGCATTTTCTGAATCGTAAGTTTTATGGAAATATTTTTGTCTTCCTCATTCGGCACCACAAGGTCTTCTCCAATATAACCGGAAATATCAATATTCTGCTCCAGCTCAGAAGAATCCTCCCGTAATCCCGTAATATCAACAGGAATCGTTATGGAAGAAATATTCTTTAAATCCTTCTGTTCTCCTGCCACTTCAATGCTCTCCGGAGAACTGTTCACCTCTATAAATTCATATCCCTCTGCAGGCTCTCCCTTGATGGAAACATTGACAGGGATTTCTTTTTTCTGTACCAGTTTGACTAACGTGCGCACATTTGTTGTATTGAAAGAAAGGGTCGCAGAAGTAATTTTATGATGCTTCCTGTCATAAGCGACCGGCTCAGCCGTTTTCCGGAAAGATTCCGAAGCTCCGTTTACATTCACGCTGACCTCTACCGTAGCGATTCTGTCAATCACAGACTCCCCTCCTGTTACCTCAATCACATTCGGCTTTGCCACACACTCTCCCACTGCATACTCATCTGAAGGCGTTCCCTCGCAATTTACCGTGACCTTAATCTGCCGTTTTTCCATATTCTCCAGTGCAATCTTTAAAACATCATTGCAATCCACGTTGATATCAGATGCACTTGCCCTGCTCACAGAAATCTTGACCGGAACTGCATTTACCTTTGACAGGTTAGAAAGATCGGCAGTTGCCGTAATATTTGTTTCACTCAGACGGTCCACCACACTTCTTCTTCCATAAATACTGACAGAAGCAGTCTGTCCGCTGATAATTTCGTACACCTGGTTTACCGAGCTGATGGCTTCCTCATGAACGGTCTGCACAGGTACAGAAAAATTCTTCGTCTTATACGGATCTGCAATATTTGTGATTAGAAGCCAGAATAAAACTGCACAGACAATCGAAACCAGTTTAATCCCGACATTGTAGAAAAGAATCCGTTTCCAGAACTCCACAATGTTTTTTTTCTTATCCTCACGTTCCTCCAAGCCTGTCTCCTCCCTTCTGATTTCCTTTTCCGTCATGCACCACACCTTTGCAAGGCTATTGTCCTGCCCTCCGGTGAATCCTCTTTTTTCCAATTTTCAGACGCTTTCTTGGCCTCTTTTCTTCAGAGGCTCCTCCCTGCATTTCTCCCAGATGTTTCTTTAAAAGCTCTCCATCCACATTCCGTATCAGCTTTCCATGAATGGCCAGGGAAATCTTTCCCGTTTCCTCTGAAACAATAATGGTCATGCTGTCGCTGACCTCACTGATTCCCACACCTGCGCGATGTCTGGTTCCTAACTCTTTAGAAAGACCCAGATTATCGGAAAGCGGCAGATAACAGGTTGCTGCAATGATCCTGTCATTCCGGATGATTACAGCCCCGTCATGCAAAGGGGTATTATGCTCAAAAATATTCATTAACAACTGGCTGCTGATTCTGGAATCAATCATAATTCCGGTTCTTTCATACTCAGCCAGATTGATTTCACGCTCCATGATAATCAGTGCCCCTGTTTTTGCCTTTGCCAACTCCACCGTTGCCCTTACAATCTCATTTACCGATTCATCCGAAAAACGGCGTACCAAATCTCTGGAATCCTCAAAAGAAATCAGGGAAGAAACAAAATTTCTTCTGCCAAGCTCCTCCAGTGCTTTTCTGAGCTCCGGCTGAAATACAATGGCAAGCACCGTAATTCCGATGGCAACCATTTTATTATATATCCAGAGAATAATCGTCATGTTCATAAAAAAAGCAATCAGGTAAATAAATACCAGTACCACCATTCCCTTTAACAAAGACCATGCCCTTGTTCTTTTCACCCACAAAATAATATGATAGAAAGAAAACGCAAGAATACAGATTTCCAAAATATCAATGAGCGATATTTTGGGAAGCGATAAAAACATCATGATATTCTGAATTGTTTTTGTAAAAGATTCCATACTGTCTCCTTTCTATTTCATTCCATTCCACAAATTCATATAATTCAGTATTTACAGGCATTTTTCAAAGAATTTCAATGCCTTGCTTTTCAATGCCATATATAAAATGGCTATGAATAACAATAACACTATTCTTTCTTAACAGATGCCCCGGAAACTCCGGTCTTTTCCGATACCTTCTTTTTTCCGGAAGCTGCTCCGTTTTCCGTAAATCTGCGGACCGCAAACCGTTTGATTCTCTTACGCGGCGCCGCCACATTTGCCTTCGGTACCGCCCGGACATAATAAACATATTCCTCATCCTCGAATTGTAAGTTCTCCACACTTGTATAAGTCAGCATCAGTCTCATGAACTGGATGACCAGCACAATGCACACAGATGCAAAGGTTCCCAAAAACACCGAAAAGACCTCCATATCAAGTGCAAACAAAAAATTCACCGTCAGTAAAAGCACTAAATTAGTAATACCTCCGGTTATGATTGCTTTCTCATACATATAATGGATAGCACGGTTCCGTATCAGACAGACCACTAACATCACACCATAGAATACAAAGATCAGGACATACATTTCCTGATTGCCAAAAAACTGCTGAATCACCACATGATACAGATTTGCATTCGTATCCGAAGAAGTTCCTATGACAGAAGTAATGGTCAAAAGAAGATAATATACTCCGGTTCCGCACATAATTGGAAGCAATGCAAGCGGTGACATGATAAGCCCTAACAGGATTGGAAGCACATATACTAAATTCATGGAAAAAAGAATGGGAAAAGCCAGAATGAGATATGCATGCTCCGGCACAAATTTCACATAAGCAAAATAAAGCACTCCAAAAATCATCCCCGTTACCAGTGCTAACATCATGGAAACATAATATATATGACCAATGGCAAACACAATAACAAAAAACAGCATAACATTTTCCGGCAGCAGGATACAAAGTACCCCGCACAAAAGCTCCACATACAAATGATTTAATTGCGGATGATAACCAATCATCCGGTTCATGGAGGAAAACGTAATATACCCTGCAAGAAACCGAAATATAGGATTAAGAAGAAAAGAATACTTCTGATAAAATTTTTGTATCTGTTCCCTATATACCAGCAGCTGTGTCATCCTTTATCTCCTCTCCTGTTTCTGCATAAAATTTCTTTAATGTCTCAAGCTTATCATTATATTTCTTTATGATGCCCATGTTCTCCTGATATTTCAAAGAATAATAATAAGTAGAGAGCAATGCGGTAATCAGGGCAAAAAGAAAATATAACCCCAGTCCGGTTCCAATCAGGAACCGGTAAGACAGCTTGGTAATATTCACTAAAATGTAATCTGCCTGATATAGCACCACCAGAGCTGCGACCAGAAAATACGCCATTGTAATATTCCAGACAGCCGAGGTGACATGGGAACGGATATAATCCCCTTTAAAATATGCACCCTCAGAAATTTCTTCTTTATATCGTTTTGATTCATCCAGTGCAATACTGGTCATGACCTTGATTTTTTTTTCATTTACCATATATGTGTCTCCAAACTTCCCTTTTATTCTCTATTATAGAATTTTTTACCCTGCTTATGCAAGTGTTTTTCAAAACTTTTTATGGATTGCACTTTTTACATGGTATATATCCCCGACTGATCAGTTTTGACCTGTAACCCTTATATTGTTTCTTATATTTTTCTTCAGTTTCTTTAACACTGCTGCAATCCGGCAGATGAAATTTTTTTGTATTTTTATTTAGGATATAAGTCTGTTTTTTTTCTGATGCAGATTCCTTTCCCTGCTTTGCCGAAGACGTATTCTTGCCGGACTTTTTCTTTTTGCTGCCTGTTTTTTTGCCGCTGGCCGCCTTCGCATCTATCAGCCTGCTTTTTCCATTTGCATAATTGATTTCTACGCCCGGCTGGATATTATACACGAACACATTAAAGCAGACCCCTTTGCCCTGGTCCTCCACCGAATACGCCTCCATCTGCACGCCGGATGCCAAAAGATTTTTTCCTTCAAACACCGGTGTCACGCGATAAAGCACATGATGATCTGTCGTTTTCACATATTCTGCCACCTGATTTTCAAACGGTAACATTCCCTCTGTATTCATGTATCTCGTGCCTGTAATCAGGTTCTTTTCATTTGCATTTTCCCCTGCAAGCTGATAACCGATCAAGTGACAGCGGTTATACAGGTATCTTCCATCCACAATCTTATATTTTACGGTCTGCCAACCGGACGGCTTTACGGAACCGATTTTTCCACGCTTTTCCTTTGGCATGATTTTTGTACAAATATTTGCGAATGCCACTCCGCATCTTCCCAGAGAATCCAGGCTGCTGTATTTTTCAAATGCCTTTTTCAATTTCTTCTGTTTTTCAGAAAAGTCAGGTTTATTTTCATTCAGTACCTTGTATGGTTTTCCCGAATCGCTCTTTGTCAGATTTTCCAGAAGCTCCCCGGACTGTAATTCCTGTATGCCCTTTTCGATTTCCTTCTGGATATCCTCTTTCACCTGCTTCGTTTTTTCTTCCAGCAGCTTTCTGTTCTCCGCCATGGAGCACCCACCAAGGAACAGGGAAAAAACAAGAAGCCAGACCACACTTCTCCTGCACTTCATCCTCTTCATAACACGCACCTCCTTTTCTTTATTGCTCCGGCTCAGAAAGCCAGACCGTCAAATTTCAACACGCCTGGTATTGCGTTTTTCATCACCCGGACTTATGATCAACTTACAGCTATGGATTTTTGTCAGATATCATTTCATCCAGATTATTAAAAACCGATATAATAGTGCCCATAAGGTAAAAAATAGGCGCATTTTGCTAATGCGCCTACAGATTCATTTTTTTGAAACAGATCTTCCCCTTTACAGCATGGCATCTGCTAATTTTTCCATTTCCGGAAGGTCTGATTCTTTTAACGTAGACTTGATTGTTACGACAGGCTCTACGATTTCAATTTCCTTCATGGTTTCTAAAATTCCCTTCATGGTCCTTGCTGCGCTCGGACCCCAGGAACCATTTTCCAAGATTCCCACTTTGCGCTTCTGGTACGCCTTTGCCTGCAGATGATGCAGGAAATCCTGCATGCAAGGGAACACGCCGCCATCATAGCTTGCTGCGCACACGATCATGCGGTCATAACGGAACGCATCTTCAATGACCTCAGCCATATCCTCCCTTGCAAGGTCGCTGACAACCACTTTTTCTGCGCCTTTTTCCCGTAACATTTCCCCTAATTTTTCAGCAGCAATCCCGGTATTTCCATGGATGGAGGCATATGCAATTAAAATTCCCTTATCCTCCGGCTCATAACTGCTCCATGTATTATAAATTCCAAGATAATATGCTAAATTTTCTTTTAATACCGGCCCATGCAACGGACAGATCATGGCAATATCCAGGGCAGAAGCTTTCTTTAAAAGTGCCTGTACCGGCGCACCATATTTTCCAACGATATTAAAATAATAACGCCTTGCTTCACATGCCCAGTCCTCTCCTTCCGTCAGGGAAAGTGCGCCAAATTTTCCAAAACCGTCTGCAGAAAATAAGATTTTCTCCTTGCTCTCATAAGAAACCATGACCTCCGGCCAATGCACCATTGGAGCCATCACGAACGTCAGCGTATGCTCTCCAAGGGAAAGCGTATCGCCCTCTTTTACCGTCACCGTTTTTCCGTCCAGAGGAATGTCAAAGAACTGCGGGAACATCTGGAACGTCTTTGCATTTCCCACAAAAACCACATCCGGAAAAAGCTCTGCAAGCCGTTTGATGCTTCCTGCATGATCCGGCTCTAAATGATGAATGACCAGATAATCCACCTTTCTTCCATTAAGAGCAGACATCAGGTTCTTTTCCCACTCCTCCATGCCTCTCTTATCCACAGTATCCAAAAGAGCCACTTTTTCATCCAGAATAAGATAAGAATTATATGAAACACCTTCCGGAACCACGTACTGGCTTTCAAACAAATCGATTGTGGTATCATCCACCCCAATGTACTTTACTGCATCTGAAATTGTTACATCCATTTTTCTTTCCTCCCGTCAAATCTCCTGTAACAGCCCAGACTTCCCAAAAACATCAAATTTTCTTCAGCTGAATCGTTACAATCTCTTTGTCATTTATCATATCATTTTCACCCAAAAAAGTAAATACTGAATCTGCACTACCATATTTGTTTCACATCATATTGTTTAAAATTCCTGCAGCATCTCAAAAATCCGCTCCATCCTCTCATCTGCCACATGATAAACAGTCTGCAGCGGCCATGGAAGCCCCAAGATATATTCCAGATCCCGTTCCCACAGTGGTTCTAAATACGCAAAAAAAGCATCCTCATCCTGATACCTTCGTTTTCCAAAATCACACGCAAAATATTTCCGGACCGGACGCTCCACCATCACCTTTTTTGCCCGGAAATAGCTTCTGCCGTATTTTCCATATTCCTTTTCATACACCGTTCTTTCTATGACCGGCTCCTGTGGCGGCTTTTCTAAAAAAATCACGCCGGTTTCCACAAAATGCACCCAGACCGTTTTCCCAATCTGCTCTAAGGACACCGGATAAGAAAGCTTTTCCGAAATCTGCTTTACTGTATATCCGGAATCCGCCAGATGCCGGATGGCACCGCCGCTTGCCACATCATGGACAAAATTAGATAATGCCTGATTAAAATATTGATTCTTCTTTTCCATGTTCAATATATTTTTTCCACTTCCCCTTTAATCCCGTATTTCTTTTTGAACTCCACCAGCTCCAGCTCATTTTTCACCAGACAATCCTCTTTGAACACACCGGTATTCCGGTTCTTAAATCCTGCCACCTGCTCCCCGGTACAGATGGAGCACTGTAACACCGGCTTCCACTCTGTCTCATCATAACGGGCAGTCTCTTTTTTCTTTTTTCCAAACATAATCCAAACCATCTCCTCCATAAAACCACATAAATCGTTACTGTCCACAACTTCGCTGTTCTGGTACACCAGAGCTTTAATCCCTTCTCTCCCAGTCATTTTCGTAACACTCGCGGAATCTGGCAGCAAACGAAGGTGCTCTCCCGCCTGCATACAAATGTGAAATATCACCGAACTGGTTGATCCGGAAAGATGCAATGCCTTTTCTCCGCTCCTCTGTGATCACTGTCGTCACCCCGGTCGGTACGGCACAAAAATTATGCCACAAAAGCATGGGGGAACAATGGATCAGATGGCTCAAAAACACACATTCGACGCCAAAATGACAGAAAAAGACGAGCACATCATTGTTTGCCTCTTTGGCATGATAAAAATATCCTTCTTCCTCACCTGCACGCACATAGCCGTTTTTTTCCAGCACCTTGTCAAATTCCCGGCATACCCGGTCATATTCCTCACCCACGCCGGCTTCCTTCATGATTTTCTCCTGTTTCCACTGTTCAGCATCATAAAAGGCAGGAATTTTAGTCCAGTCCGCAGGCAGCCAGTCCCATGCAATCTTCCTTTCTCCATTCACATCCGGCCGTTTGATCTGCACAGGAAATTCCTTCATCCATTCACAGACAAATTCATCCTCCCTTTGCAAAAGCTTTAAGGAACATGATGCCGTATCCTTTGCCCTTCCAAGGGAAGACACGTAAATTTCCCGGATGCCGCCAAAAACTTCATCTATTTTTTTTATCCGTTCCGCCACAAGCTCTGCTTCTTTCCACCCTGTTTCTGTCAGGGAATCTATTTGATAATCCGGATCCCCATGCCTCACAAATATTAATCTCATATTCCTGTCCTTCTCTTTCTATGTAACTTTCTGTGCCAATTTCTATTTCCCATTCAATATGACTTTCTGTACAGTTTTCTATATTTTTATTAAATTTTATGACTTTTTAAACATTCCTTTGTATAAGTACCCTCTTACCGGAACACCAGTGAATTTCTTAACACCAGAATCTTCCGAAGCTCTGTTATAATTTTCTGTATGTCCTCGTTTACCTTGTCCGGATAAACATACATATCATCAAACAGCCGGTTCAAATTTTCTTCAAAATCTTTTGGAAGCCTGGTACAATTTTTTTTGCAGAATTCCACCATTCTTTTTTCTCCCGGATGGGTCATCCGGTTCAATGCAAACAGAATATCAAAGTAGGAATCTAAAAAACCTGATGTCCGGTTCAGCATGCTCACCCGGTCATTCCGAAGCACCGCCCTTTTAATCTGACGGGAATAGGACAGCAGGTTATCATTGATCAGGCTCCAGTTCCTCCGGATGATATTTTTTCTGAGCTTATCCGGATACGGCACCATAAACCGTTTTTTTGCCCGTTCCAGCCTGCCGTATTCATCATAAATAATCTGACAGTTCAAAAGATTATCCCACAGACAGGTGGAATACCCATTCGCTGCCTGATATCCCTCCACAATTTTGGAAAGCTCCCCTGAAAATTCATCCAGGTTCCTGTATATGACATCAAGTCCATCCCCGGTCTTTAACATGCAGTCGTCCTCATATTCCCAGTACCAGTTTCCTATCTCCATAACGCTGCAGTAACTTTCCAGGATTTCCTTTCTGATATATTCTTCAATCGGGACACTATAATACACATAAACATCATAATCTGAATTATCATCATGATTCAGTCCTGCCCTGGAGCCTCCTAATGCCACTGCCTCCACCTCGGAAAGCCCTGCAAACCGGGCAGCCACATCCTTAATTTTTTCCATGCGCCATCACCTTTCTTTATCATGCACACAAAAGGAATCCATCACTTTTGCTAACAAAGCCTAAAACCTTTAATTTTCCCGTACTGCCTTCATGTTCTTTTTGTTCTGGTACATTGCCTTATCTGCACGCTTGAACACGTTGTCCACCCTGTGGTCAATAAACTTATCATAAATCGCATAACCAATGGCTGCTGAAATTCTTTCCCATGGCTCCAGCAAATCATCCTTTGCATACTCCTCCAGCTTCTGGTTGAAGTCCATCAGCAGAAGTTCAATATCATCATAATCCCCATTTTCCAGAATCACCACAAATTCATCCCCGCCAATACGAAATACTGGAGAATGTGCAAAAATGGTACATACGATACGGCAGAGATTTTTTATGGCAACATTTCCCTGCTCATGTCCATAAGTATCGTTGATTCTCTTTAGAAAATTCAGATCAATCATTGCAATCCCGAACCGCGCCGTTCCATCATCAATCATCCACTCCAGACGCTTGACCTCGTTATCATAAGCCGTTTTGTTCCGAAGACCGGTCAGTGCATCCTTATTTGCAATCTCCGTCATAACGGAAACATGATCCTTTGTGTCCGCTAATTCCCGCTGCGTTCTCTCCAGGCTGTCAATATAATCCTCAATGGAATAAATCATGGAGGAGGTTGCCAGTGACAGTTCTGCCAGCTCGTCCTTTCCCACAATTTCAGCAGAAATGTTCTCTGCTATGGAAATATCCCTTTTTATTCTATAGTCATTGACATGATTTGCCAGACGGATAAGCCTTGCAAGATATCTCCTGTTTAATAAGAATACGAAAACACATACACAGACAACCATGACTGCTGCAACCCATGCCATCTGCTCTATTGAATTGACTACAATTTCATGGTTTACCGAAGCCACATCAACATCTGCTGCCACAACGCCCATTGTTTCTCCATTGATGACGAGCGGACTGTAATAGGCATACGTATGTCCAAAATCATTGTCATATGTATCATAACCCTCCGGACTGACCCCCATGTTCCATGCTTCCCACATTTTACTATGGGTGTTCACATCCTGCGGCACCGTAATTCCAAGATTTATGTATTTCTCATCATTTTTCCGCGGCTCCCGCACCGCATCGATCATATAGGTCACTTCATCCTTTTCACCGGTAGGCACCATATAATATGTATATGGAATACCATATGCACTTCTTGCCTTTTCAAACACGAACAGCCAGTACAGATGCTTATATGTATAATAAACGTTCTGAAGCTCCTCGTCCAGTTCGTCTAACCGGATATCCGTCCCCAGAACCTTATCCGGATATTTCTTCTGGAACAGCTCATTGAACCTTTTTTTATAACTTCGATATTCTGTAACATTACAGGGTATATTTATTTCATTGTAATGCTTTAGATAATACTTTTGATATGCAACCGTTTCTTCCCCCTCCTGCTCCATCAACAACTTAAGATATTCTGTAATATTGCGGATATCGGACTGGCGCTGATTCCTGTAAATATTCGTCTGACTGATAAACGTCATAATCCCGCTCATGGAAATCATAATGACCGTAAATATTATGCACATGATTGTAAATTTAAAAGACAAGCTGTTAATTTTCCATTTTTTCATACTAACCTCCATTCTCAATATCCATGAACCCAAAATCTTCATGCCCGGTTTCCTGTACAGAAGTCTTTTTTATCTGTTCTCCACCAGCTTTTTTTCTGCCTCACTGAGCTCTGCCTGTTCCAAAAGCTCCGGTCTTCTTTCTGCTGTCCTTAGTACAGATTGTTCCCTGTACCATTCTGCCAAAAGCTTATGATTTCCAGAAAGCAGAACTGGCGGTACCTGTTTTCCTCTCCAAAACTCCGGTCTTGTATATTGTGGATATTCCAAAAGTGAACCGGAAAAGGATTCCGTTATGGCGGAATCGCCATTATTCAATACTCCCGGAACCAGTCTGGAAATGGCATCCATCATTACCAGTGCCGGAAGCTCTCCTCCGGTCAGTACATAATCCCCCACTGAAACATAATCTGTCACAATTTCTTCTAAAACACGTTCATCAATACCCTCATAATGACCACACAAAAAAATCAGATTCTCCTCTTTCGAGTATTCCTCTACCATGCTTTGGCGAAAAACCTTTCCCTGCGGACTCAGACAGACCAGCCTGGGCTTTTTTTCAATCCGGAAGACTTCATCTTCCTGGTTCTGTGCAGCTGACTCCGGCATTTCATCCTCGCCCCGGCTTTTTTGAAACAGCGGATATCCATAAAAACGGTGCAGGATATCCAGGTAGCACCGGTAGACCGGCTCTGCCTGCATGACCATGCCTGCTCCGCCCCCATACGGATAATCGTCCACCCGGTTATGCTTGTTTCCCGCATAATCCCTGATATTGACTGCATGAACAGCTATATGCCCGGCCTTCATTGCCCGGCCGGTTATGCTCGTCTCCATTGCCTGCATGATCATCTCCGGAAACAGTGTCATTACATGAAAATTCATTGCGCACCTCAGTTTTTCTTATTTACAGTTTTCTTATTTACAGTTTTTTTCCTTACCTGAAATTTAATCTAAAAGCCCCGGCAGAAGGTGTACCACAATCTTTTTTTCTTCCACATCCACCTGCTTCACACAAGACGGAATGACCGGCAAAAGTACCTCATTTTCCTCATGTTCTACCACATAAACAAGATTTGCCCCGGTTTCCAGAACATCCTCTAACACGCCAAATTCCTCTCCATCCTCTGTAAACACCTGCGCCCCCATAATATCTGCCAGATAATACTCTCCTTCCTCAAGCGGAACCGCATTTTCCCTGGTCACAAGAAGGTCACATCCTTTATATTTTTCAATGTCATTGATATTATCAATGCCCTTAAATTTCACAATCACCAGATTTTTAAAATACCTTACTCTCTCAACCTCTAATTCCATTTTTTCCCTGCCCGTATCTAAAAACACCTGCTTTAAAAAGTCAAACCTTTTTGGGTCATCTGTTGTCGGAAAAACCTTGACCTCCCCCTTTAAGCCATGTGTATTGGCAATGGCTCCCACGCGAAAAAAATCTTCCTTCACCTTATCCTCCTTTTTACGAAAAAAGCCCATACCAAACGGCACAGGCGCTAAAAACCTTTTAGTGACCAATTTCCACGACCACTTTTTTATCAGTCTTAGAAGCAGCAGCTTTTACCATCGCACGAATTGCTTTTGCGATGCGTCCCTGCTTACCAATGACCTTCCCCATATCATCAGGAGCTACCTTTAACTCTAATAAGATTTCCCCATCTTGTTCAGTCTCTGTAACAGTGACTTCATCCGGGTAGTCAACAAGCGACTGAGCCAGAACTTCCACTAATTTTTTCATTACCTGAAACCTCCCCGACCGCAAAAAGCGAAAAACCTTTTGAGAACTATTTTGTAATTCCTGCTTCCTTTAAAAGCTTACCTACTGTCTCTGTCGGCTTTGCACCATTGGCTAACCACTTCTTTGCTGCCTCCTCGTCAAACTTGAACACACTCGGATCCTGATTCGGATCGTAGGTACCGATTTCCTCAATAAACCTTCCATCCCTTGGTGATCTTGCATCTGCTACAACCACACGATAAAATGGAGATTTTTTCTTACCCATTCTTCTTAAACGAATCTTTACTGCCACTGTTTTCACCTCCTTTGTCACATCTTAACAAAATGAATGTTCTTCCGGAACTGTTATATTCAAACGGTTCCTTACAATCCAAACGGCATCTTTGGCATACCGAACCTCTTTTTCTTTCCTTTGCCTCCCATCATGGAAGACATCTGCTTCATCATTTTCTTTGACTGCTCATACTGTTTCATAAGCTTGTTCACTTCGGAAATATCCACCCCGGCTCCCTTTGCAATCCTCCGTTTTCTGGAAGGATTGATAATGTCAGGATTTCTTCTTTCCTCATAAGTCATCGAAAATATCATGGATTCAATACCCTTGAAAATACCGTCATCTATTTCCAGATCAGCAGGCAGACCCATACCTGGCAGCATACTTAAAATACTCTGGATGCCACCCATTTTTTTCATCTGTCCCATTTGATCCAAGAAATCATTAAAATCAAATTCCGCTTTCCGGAATTTTTTCTCCATCTCCCTGGCTTTTTCTTCATCAATTTCTGCCTCTGCCTTTTCAATCAGCGTCAGCACATCACCCATGCCTAAGATTCTGGAAGCCATACGGTCCGGATGGAACTGCTCCAGATCCGACAGCTTTTCACCCATACCCACATACAGGATTGGCTTTCCGGTCACTGCTTTGATAGAAAGTGCCGCACCACCACGCGTATCACCATCTAACTTTGTTAAAATCACCCCGTCAATGCCAACCTTTTCCTCAAACGTGGATGCTACATTGACTGCATCCTGTCCGGTCATTGCATCTACCACAAGAATGCTCTGGTCAATCGGAAGCGTACCTTTTATTTCAATCAGCTCGTTCATCATATCTTCGTCAATATGAAGTCTTCCTGCTGTATCGAGTATGAGAACATTGTTCTTGTTTTTCTGTGCATGCTCCAGTGCTGCTTTTGCAATATCTACCGGCTTATGGTTCGCACCCATGGAAAAGACCTCAACACCCTGCTTTTCCCCATTGATCTTCAACTGTTCAATGGCCGCAGGACGGTAAACATCACATGCTGCCAAAAGGGGTTTTCTGCCTTTCTTTTTCAGCTTTCCCGCAATCTTTGCAGTGGTCGTTGTTTTACCGGCTCCCTGTAGACCGCACATCAGAAGAATGGTGACTTCTCCCGATGGTTTCAGGGAAATCTCTGTGGTTTCACTTCCCATCAGATTCACAAGCTCCTCATTTACGAGCTTGATGACCATCTGCCCCGGTGTCAGGCTGTTCAAGACATCCTGCCCGATGGCACGCTCCTGCACCGTCTTTACAAAGCCTTTGACAACTTTAAAGTTTACATCTGCCTCTAAAAGAGCCATTTTGACTTCTTTTAATGCTGCCTTTACATCTGCTTCTGTCAGTCTCCCCTTGCTCCGGAGGTTCTTAAAAACATTTTGCAATTTTTCTGTTAAGCTGTCGAATGCCATAATAACCTCCCTTTCTAAAAATAATCCAAGAAGATTCTTTTAACAGATGTGGCTGAAAACAACCAAAGTCCAGACCACAACTGAATCACACAATGCATAGTATATACAAAGAAAAAAGAAATGTCAAGTATTTTTCTTGACATTTCTTTTTATATCCACAGAGCCGACGAAAGGAAGGGTGTCAGCAAAAGCTGACCGGTGGCTCTGTTATTTTGGAATCCTGCTGTAAAGCTCTGTCAGCCCCCGGATGCTCTGGGAAAGTGCATCGGAAAGAAAATTAGGTTTCAACCTCCATTGCCAGTTGCCTTCCTGTGCCCCTGGCGTGTTGATGCGTGCTTCCCTTCCTTCGCACAGGTAATCCTGCAGCGGAATCACACAAAGGTCTGCCACCGAACGGTATGCCTCCCTGATAAAATCCCATACAAACTGTCCATAATCTGAATTCATGGAATTGATATAACGTCTTGCAAAATCCCGCTGGCCGTCATTGATCTCCTCCACCCATGCACGGGTAGGCATATTATCATGTGTTCCCGTATATACCACGCAATTCTTGATATGTCTGTGATTTACATAATAGCTGTCCCAGCTTGTGAAACCATACTGCAGCACCTTCATTCCCGGAAATCCGGTATCTTTTAACAGCTTTTCATTTTCAGGAGTATTGTTTCCCAAATCCTCTGCTATGATCTTAAAGCCATCTTCCTCCTGCAGCGAAGAAAGCTCCTTGACCTTTTTCTTTAATACCTCAAAAAACTCCATACCGGGACCCTTTTTCAGAGTACCATGCTCTGCCGTCTTATCTCCATAAGGCACTGCATAATAATCACAAAAGCCATGGAAATGATCAATACGTATCACATCATAGAATTCAAAATTACGACGGATTCTTTTCACCCACCAGTCGTAATCATTTTTCTTCATACCATCCCAGTCATAAATTGGATTTCCCCAAAGCTGTCCCGTACTGGAAAACGCATCCGGTGGGCATCCTGCCACCACAGTCGGCACAAAATCCTTGTCCATCTGAAAGACCTCCGGATGTGCCCATGCATCTGCGCTGTCCATAGAAACATAGAACGGAAGATCCCCAATAATCTTTACATTTTTTGAGTTTGCATACCGCTTTAACTTTGTCCACTGCTTGTCAAATTCATACTGCACGAAACATACAAAATCAATTTCATCTTTCAGTCTTTTTTCTGCCTCCTTCAAGGCATGAATTTCACGTTTCCTTATATCTTTCTCCCAATCCAGCCATGAAATTCCTTTCTTTTCCTCCTTAATGGCAGTAAAAAGCGCATAATCCTTAAGCCAGAATTCCTCTTTCTTTAAAAATGCCTGATAAAGCTCTGTCTCATCCATTCTCTCCTTGAACCTTTTATACGCTTTTTTCAGGAGCACAGGACGATTCTCATACATTGCCCCATAATCTACCTTCTGTACATCCGTTCCAAATTCCAATCCCGCAAAATCTTCCTGTTTTAAAAAGCCCTCCTCTAACAGAGTCTCCGGTGAAATAAAATACGGATTACCTGCAAATGCCGAAAACGGCTGGTACGGGGAATTTCCAAATCCGGTGGGTCCTACGGGCAGGATCTGCCAGAAGCCCTGTCCTGACCTTTCCAGAAAATCCACAAATTCAAATGCTTCTCTTGAAAAACAGCCGATCCCGTACTTCGATGGAAGTGAAAAAATCGGAAATAACATACCACTTTCTCTCATATTACCTCATTTCTGCGCTGCTTCCGGCCCGCTTTGTGCAGGCAGCGCGCACACACAAAGCCCCAAAACAGATTACCGGCCACTGTTTCCTTCTCCGGCAAACACAACAAACTACTGCTCTATCATATCACTTTTTCTTAATATTGTCTATGTTTTGATTGACATATAATATACCCTTTTGTTAAACTATTCTTATAACATATGGGGACGATGTATTATAGCATATTTAGGTCAGATTTCAATGGTAAATGGTATAGTACACCAGCCACCAACTATAAAATATCCGGTGCATTAACTTTATGAACAAGGAGGGAAAAAATGGACGAACCAAAAAAGGGAAGCCTGATTCAGGAGCTGGCAGATGCTTTTATTAAAGATGAGGGACCAAGAAAAGAAGAAGGAAAGACCAGATACAACAAAGCAACAGGTACACTGTATGCTTCCACAGAATTTCATAATCTGGCACTCTGTCTGGTGGATGATGCAGATTTTACAAAAGGGAAGGTATATAAATGTACCCCTGTCCATGAGGATTATACCCGCGTCATTGCTGACAATGGAAAAGAAATCCGCATCAATATCAACGACCCTGATTTTTCTTTTAAAATCAATCCACAAAAAGGAAAGAACAACCTGTAGGCCATGTTAGAAGAACGACTGGAGCTTTCCCTTCTTTATGATTTTTACGGAGCACTTTTAAAGGAAAACCAAAAACGGATGTTTGAAGAAAATATTTTGGAGGACTTTAACTTCTCAGAAATTGCAGAGGAGGAGGGAATTTCCAGACAGGGCGTACATGATTCCATCAAACGTGCCACAAAACAGCTTTATGAATACGAAGAAAAACTTGGACTGGCCGCACGTTTTAAAAAGCAGAAAGAACAGCTTCATGAGGTACAGACTCTTTTAAAGAGCCTTCCATTTCCTGAAAACTCTGAACCCCTTTCCAAGGTATATCAGATTTTAGAACATCTTTTAGAAGAAAACTGACCATATATTTCATGGTCAGTTTTCTTTATTATGCACACCCGCATACAGAAATATTCAGCCCCTGTTTCACTCTGCCCTTCCACTGATGATCCATGGTGCCGGATCGGTACGGTATGTATGTTTGCTTGTCAGCTTTGAAATGGTCATTTGTATAATTTCCGGGTCCCCAAGACCAAATTCCCCAAAAACCTTTGGCATGGACGCAGCGACCACAAAATCAAGCGTATAAATGACAAACTCCATCTTCGGATTTAACTCCAGAAGGAATTTCATCTCCTGCTCCATGCTCGCAGATGCCACAAGCATGGTCACATCCGGCACCGGCAGCCCTTTAAAATTATCTTCATCCACATGATCCACAATTACAACATTATTGAGTCCGAACTGATTTACATTCTGCTCCAGGGTACTGCGGTCAGACTTGCTGTACTCTACTGCAATGACCGTCCCCTCTCCGTCCTGGATTGCTGCTTCAATGGCAATGGATTCTCCGGAAATGACACAGATGTTTTTTCCTTCTGTAAGCAGCATCTTTGACAAAAGAATGGTACGGATTTCCGACCCCACAAAACGGACAGAACCCGTTGCAAAATTCCGGTTGTCCATCCCGAATTTTACTGTGGTCCTGGCATTTGGATTCAGCACTAACATTCCTGCGGAAGCATTGATTCCCCGGTCCATCATGCTTGCCACCGAATGTTTTTTCACCGGTCCCTCCGGCTCGCTTCCTTCGTTATAAATGACCGTACAATCCCCAAGACCTGCATTGTACATCCGGTAAAAAATATTCTGGTCGCCCGCTTCTGTAAAAACAAGAACGCTCCGGTGCGCTTCCACCGCCGGAATCAGGTTCTTATTTTTTTTGGTAATGTCCAGAATTTTGACATGCTCCAGATCCAGATCCGTATTTTCCGAAAAATACTGAAGCCATGCCAACACGCTTGTATTCGTGAAAATTTGGTTCTCCATAATCCTTTCCTCCTGTTTTCCCAGTTACCAGTATATCGTTTTTTTCAATCCGGTCCAAATGATGTCTGCCCAAAATCCATACATAAAAGATTATTGGCTGATATCATAAGTCCGGTTAATGAAAAAAACTCAATACCGGAATATCATTTTTAATCTATTTTCAGGTACATCTTACAGGAAAGCCTGAAGATATCCCATCAAATCATTATAGATAACGTGTGATTTTTCACACAATCCCCTACAGCAGGCTCTCAAGTGTCTCAAACAGTACATCTGGGTCCACCGGCTTGCTTAAATGCGCATTTAATCCTGCCTGCAGGCTGCGCTGCACATCTTCATCAAATGCATTTGCCGTCAGTGCAATAATCGGAATTATCCCTGCATCCTCCCGCCTCATGGAGCGGATCTGGCCCGTTGCAGTCAGCCCGTCCATCTCCGGCATGCGCATATCCATTAAAATGGCATCATAATACCCGACCGGATGGGAAGCAAACATCTCCACTGCCAGCCATCCGTTTTCTGCATGATCCACCTCAATTTCCTCCATGCTTAAAATTTCCTTCATGATCTCCGCATTGATAAGTGTATCCTCTGCCAAAAGAATCCGGCAGCCACGTAGGTCTTTCTTTTCTTTCTGATCCAGCTCTTTTTTCTTATGGACAGCTTTTTTAAACTCATCCAGAACATTTGCAGCAAATAATGGCTTGGCAAGGAAACCATCCACACCTGCTTTTTTTGCCTCCTCAACAATTTCATCCCAATGGTATGCTGTTAAAATCACGATGGCAGATTCCGGTCCCAAAATCTCCCGAATCTGTCTGGTCGTTTCAATTCCATCCATCTCAGGCATCTTCCAGTCCACTAATATCAGATCATATGGCTCCCTGCGAGCATGGTGAAGACGTATCTTTTCCAAAGCCTCTGCCCCGGAAGTTACCTGCTCGGAAGAAATTCCCACACGTTCTAACGCAGCCTGTGCATGGTCACATGCCACCGGATCATCATCCACCACCAGAACGCTAAGCCCTTGCGGAAGAATTTCATCAGAAGATGGGACGTTATCCACCCTTTCGGAATCCATAAGCGTGATTGTCACCGTAAACGTGGTGCCGACGCCTTTTTGGCTCTCCACCTCAATGTTTCCGTTCATCATTTCCACCATGTTCTTTGAGATTGCCATGCCAAGCCCGGTACTGCCGTATTTATTTGTTGCAGAGGCATCTTCCTGGCTGAAGGAATCAAAAATCTTTGGAAGGAAGCTCTCGTCCATGCCAATTCCCGTATCCTGTATTTTAAAACGAAGCGTTGTTTTTCCTTCATAATGGGCAGCCTGTTTCACAAAGAAACGGACCAAACCGCCCTCCGGCGTAAATTTGACTGCGTTCCCCAGAATGTTGATGATGACCTGCTTTAACTTCATGTCATCTCCTATGTAATAATCCAGAAAATCTCCCTCCATGCTGCATTCATACTGCAGTCCTTTTTCTGCGCACTGTCCTCCTGCCATGGTATTGATCTGCTCTATAAATTTAGAAAAAGAAAATTCTTCATTCCGAAGTACCATGCGTCCGGATTCAATGCGTGACATATCTAAGATGTCATTGATAAGCTCCAAAAGATGTCTGGCAGAAAAACCGATTTTTACCAGATAATCCCTTGTTTTATCTGATATTTCCGGATCATTCAGCGCAATGCTGTCCAGACCGATAATGGCGTTCATAGGGGTACGGATCTCATGGCTCATACTGGACAAAAAGGCTGTTTTTGCATGATTCGCTTCTTCTGCCAGTGCAAGCGCATCACTTAATGCCTGCTTCTGTACCATGTTTTCTCTTGTTTCCACATCTACATCCGTAAATCCGGCACCCACTGCATGAATCAAATGATCCTCCCGCTCCTCCTTTTTCCGGACCGGGGCAAATTTTAACATTTCATAAGATTCCTGGCCGCCGCGGTTTACCAGATAACGGAAAGTAATGATATTCTCCCGTTCCAGCCCTTCCCTGATGGCTCCCGGTTCAATGAAGCGCAGGAAATCTTCCCTGAACTCCTCTGCCACATAACGGTCTGCATAATCAGTAAATTTCTGAAGGAAGGAAAAATGCTCTCCCTCTCCCAGACCGTTTTCCATTTTTGAATGGGAACGGTAACAGATTCCCTCGTCCGTATCTAAATCAATGTAATACACACTGCGGTAATCGGAAGCCAGAGCAGTGATCATCCGGTTCGACTGCACATATGTCTGATCAATGTATTTCTGTACCCTGTCCTGCATGGAATGGATCCGTTTTCCAATCTCGCTGATTTCATCACCGGAATTCTGGTTTTCTTTCTCCTCTTCCTGATTTTTCCACACCTTTTTTTCTTCTGACAGACCTTTATCCTGCCCGGACAGATCTTCATGGACAGTATCCTGAACCGTTTCCACAGGCTCCCTTCCAAACGGAAGATGCATCTCCTGTGTCAGATGCTCCACATCATCTCCCAGTCCATGCAGCTGCGAAAGAAGTACACGAAATTTTTTCCGCAGCCTGCCCATAATGATAAATACGACCAATGCACCGGACAGCAAAGAAATAATGCTGTATAATAATACAATATTGGCATATTTTGCCAGCTGGCTGTCATACCATCCGGAGCTGAAATCCACCGCTACAATGCCTGCCACACTTCCTTTGGAATCAAAGACCGGACTGTATGCACTATAAAATGACCCCCATCCATCAGAATACGGCTCTTTATCTACAGAAGCTGTGCCCTTTGCCGCTTCTTTTAACGCATCTGTTACTGCTACCTGCTGTCCAAATTCCCCCGGATCTTTTTCTGCCGGATCGACCATAAATGTGAACGTGCCGTCACCCTCATCACGTATCGTATAAATATATGACAGGTTGATGTTATCCTGAAATACTTTTAAATTGTCATATATTTTCTGGTACTCCGGCGTTCCCTCATCTTCCTTTGTCAGATGTTTTAATACATCTCCGTTTATCATATCCGCAGATGTATTTGAAATATCTAACATACGGTCATTCAGCAAGGTCTTGATTACACTCCTTGACTGTTTCATGATGACAATTCCAAGTACAAGATTTCCTGCCAGCAACAATATGGACAAAAGAACGACAGCCTGTGTTGTCATGCTGATCTTCCATTTTTTCATGCAAAATCCTCCGTAATACCTTATATCAAATACTGATTCTTTATATTATCCCATTTCATAAATACTTCTGTATCTGAAACAACTCCATTCTCTTTTTTGACTTTGTTCAGAAATTCATCATATTTCAACCCGCTCCTCCTTTTGGCATCCAAAAAGCTCTCCGGCACCTTCACCAGGCAATCCGGCTCATCTAAAATCACTTTTTTTAAGTCTGCAATGAAATCCTTAATTGCCGGCAGATAATCCCTCTCAATTCTTGCCGCATAGGATCTGGCAGAAGATTCATTATACAAATGTGTGTCATCATTCCGGTCATCTAACATTTTAAGCCAGATTTCTTCATTGCATATCAATCCCTGCTGATATGCAAGCTTCAAAATCTGCTTTGGAGAACCGGATTTTGCTGAAGAAAAACCTTCCCCCTTCAGATACTCTTTTACAGTTTTCCACCCCAGCTCAAATAACCGGTCAAAATCAGCAGTCAGACCTGACAAATACATTTCAGAATCACTGGATTCTTTATAAACCTCAGACATGGTATGATAAAGTGACTTCATTTGTTCAAATCTTCTCATATAAAAGCACTCCTTCTTTTTCGATATCTGCCCTTAAATTTAAGTCTAACATATCACTTGACAGGTTTACCACATCAAACAGCAGCAGAGTTCGTATTTTTTCCACATCCTCACAA
>CADBMP010000032.1 GCA_902795775.1 uncultured Lachnospiraceae bacterium
AAGCGGGGAAAAAGAAAGTTCTTTCCATCGGGAAAAAGCTCACGAAAAAGCAGAAGAAGAAAGTAAAGTGGTCGAGCGCGGACTCCTCTGTTGCATCCGTAAAGAATGGGAAGGTGACGGCGAAAAAGGCGGGCGTGACGAGCATTTCGGCAAAATATAACAAGAAGACCTATAAATGCACGGTCTATGTGGATCCGAAGTGCACCGTTGCCATCAGCCATGCAGCATTTACAAAAGCAAAGCAGGTCATTACGGCAAAGACAGACCATGAGACGGTGCTCGGAAATGTGAAGAAGGACGGGTACAGCATCACGATACCGGCAGGGACATTTGAAAAGGATACAAAGGTGTCGGCAAAGGCATCCGGTACGGGCATTGATTTTCAGGCGGATGGGAAGGACGGGATACGGCTGGAAGCACCGGTGACTGTCTCCATGAAGCTAAAGAAGAAGATTCCTGCCGCAGAAATCCCGTATTATTATGTGGTATACAAAAAAGGCGGGAAGGAGTATCTGATCGAGCCGGATCCGAAGGAGCTGAGGAAGGGATATGCGGTTTTCCAGACGGACCATTTTTCAGAGTATGATCTGGTGAAAGCGTCCGTGAAGCGGGTTATTAAGAACAAAGCGTATTATGCAGCGGCGTATAAATTCTCTGCGGATACGATTGACGGATTTGCGGCAAAGGCATTTGAAAAATCCTTCGATGCAATCGACAAAATACTTGACCGTATCGTTGACAAGCTTTCAGACGGAAGGATGGACCGGAGCGATACGTTCCTAAAGAAACGCATGAAAAACAGCCTGTTCCGTAATGCGGAGTTCATCGGCGTCCTGCGGGGGCTCGCAACAGGTGACGCAAAGGTGACCGTGAAGAGTGCCATCGACCTATGTGTGAAAAAGGTATGTGAAGGTCTGGAAAAGGAAAAGGCATATAAGGCAGCCCGTGCAGCAGGCATGGCACTGCCGGAAATGTATAAGCAGTGGAAGAACGGAAACAAGCTGGCAGCGATTAAGGAGGTCAGTGATGCGGTTTCCGGTGAGATTGATGAGGTGTCCGCACTGCAGGGGGCGTATAATTTTGCGTTACTGGCGAGGGGGACATATAATGAATACAATATCCAGATGGCAGTACAGGGGCTCCTTGGCACAAAGGAAGGAGAGGATGCCGGGTACCACGGGGGATATGACATCACGAGGGATGATGAGTGGGAGGATTTCAAGAAGTATGATATGAAGGGAGCCTATCGCCTGTTCAAAGAGGCACAGATGGAAGGGTGGAGGGAGATGAAGCGTGCAGGCGGGGATCTTACCAAAGAGGAGAAGGCAGTGCATGGCGTTCTGGATGAACGGCTCGTCAAATACTCCAAGCAGGTCTTCTATTCTGATCCTGAAATGGCTGCCGAACGGAAGGCACAGGAGGCTCTTATAGACAATGATTTGAGGCAGTATCTGCTGGAACGTCTGGCGAATGAAACGAAGATCAGGGAGGAAGCCGCAAGGATTGAGGAACAGATTGCAGCGTATATCAATGCAGGGCTCTTTGGATTTGATGAGGAGTTAAATTATGCGGAAGAAGAATATTCTACGCGCATTTCGGAACTGATGGAGCTGAAGGAAATGGTGGAAGCGAAGTTCGAGGGAAGCTCTCCGGGGAAGTTGGAGGGATATGATTCCAAGAATGTTTACAGCGTGGACTGCAGGCGGTATGCGGAATTTATCAAGATCTATCTGGATGCGAACGAAAAGGCAGGGGACAATACGGGCGCGTCAGGCATCCGTGCACTGGCGGAGGAGCTTGCAAAGCGGTACGGATTAGGCATTGAAATCACGCCGCAGAAATTCATCATGGACATCGGAGAGACGGGAAGCTTTACGGTCATGGTGGATGAGACATATGATATCATCTCCCAGTGCAGGATTTCCACATTCGATAAAAAGGCTGCCTCCGTGAACAAAAAGGGAGAAATCAAGGCTCTTGCGGACGGCGAAGGCGACATCACCGTAAAATACGGGAAGAAGGAGCATAAGCTCCATGTGCTCGTGGGAGAAGGAAACCTGCATATTAACCCGAAGGGATATAAGGAGCTGGAGATTGGAAAGACGCAGAACCTGGCGTTAAAGAAGGAGGACGGGACGAACGTGAAGGGAATGCCGGAATGGAAATCTTCGGATACAAAGGTCCTGACGGTGGACACAGCCGGAAAGGTTTCTGCAAAAAAAGCAGGAAAGGCGACTGTGACGGCGACATATAACAAGAGGGAGTACAAAAAAGAATTTACCGTGAAGCAGAGAGTGGAGCTGACCTATACGAACCTCAAGCTGACGGTGGGCGAGAGCAAGAAGCTGACGCTCTTAGGCGCAGAGAGTGCGAAGGTGAGCTGGGGCTTCAAGGGAGGTGCAGGAATCGTCGCACTGACCCAGAAAGGAAAGGTGACAGCGAAAGGAGCCGGAAAGGTAACGGTCATTGCGGAATATAAAGGGAAGAAGTACACCTGTGTGGTGACGGTGAAAAAGAAGGTGAAAAAAGAGAAGGCAGACGTGGTGGGATATTATCGCGGTACCATGAAAATCAACGTTTATATCTTTAGCACAACACCGTCAAAAACCGAGGAGAAGAACGGAGTCATTCGGGTGGAATCAGCAGGAAGTGGAAAATATAATATTTATGCATGGGCAGAGAATAAGAGCGGGTATTTTGAAGGATATGGTGAAAAGGCGGGCGTTTCCGGTTCCTCCGGTTCGATCAGCTTATCAGATGAGTTTAATTCTTTTCACTGCAATGGAAAGACAGCGACGTGGACGCATTACCGTTATGCAGTAGACAGCAACGGAAATGAAACGAAACTGGTGGATTGGAGCATAACAGGAACAAAGACGTGATGTGATTGATATCTGTAGTTTGGGGCTGACATTTTTGGTTCAGGAAAATGTCAGTCCCTTGCTTTTTTACAATATATTTTTTTCTGAAACTGATTACTTTTTGAAATATGTCACTTCAAATTTCTGCCATGCTCTGTAAACAATAAAGCATTTGATCGAAGAAAATTTTTTAGTATATTGGTATCATTTTTTTCATAAAATTCGATTAAGGAATCATAGAATAATTCGATTTGGTTGTAGGGAATGGATAATATGCCCACATCCTCCTGCATTAGTATTTTATTGGCGCTTGCCCAAAGAAATTGCTGCATTTAACATAATGACCTCCCTACTTTTTGGACATTATATCATGCTTTTGTTTTTTTCGTGCGATTCTTTCCCGAAATCTCCCGTTTGGTAGTTTTTAAGGCAGCAGTGTTGTATAATAAAATCACTTCGTGATTTTATCTAATGCACCAAAGGTGCATATGGAGTTTTGCAAAACCAGCAAACTCTGAGATGTCCAAAAGGCGTGGACATGTTTTAAGAAATAATAAAATCACTTCGTGATTTTATCTAATGCACCAAAGGTGCATATGGAGTTTTGCAAAACCAGCAAACTCTGAGATGTCCA
>CADBMP010000033.1 GCA_902795775.1 uncultured Lachnospiraceae bacterium
AATCCATTAAAAGTTTATGGGCTTTCCGGATATAACCTGGAAATTGTGGAGCGTGTTCCAATCGAAATGGAGCCGGGAAAATTTGATGCATTTTATCTGCGGACGAAAAAAGAAAAGATGGGGCATCTGCTGAAGCTTTCATGACCAGTATTGAGTTCTTATTAACCGGACTTATAGAATCTCTGCCCAAAATCCTGTATATGTGGATTTTTGGAAAAAATTCATTTCGTCCGGATTGTTAAAAACGTTATACTTTGGAACCGGCAGGCAAAATGATTATAGACAAATACTTGTAAAAATATAATTGCGAAAAGAGCAACGGCCCGGCACTGCCATGGTTTCAAGCAAATCCATGGGGAACCGATGGTCTGTTGCCGGAATATCGTCAATACCAGAAAGGAGTAGAAGATGAAAGTTTTAGAAGGAAATGTTGTAGCTGATGGTGTAAAGATTGGAATTGTTGGTGCCAGATTCAATGAATTCATTGTTTCCAAATTAGTGAGCGGGGCAAGGGACGGCTTAGTGCGCCATGGTGTGGCAGATGAGGACATTACGCTTGCCTGGGTGCCGGGAGCATTTGAGATTCCGCTTGTGGCAAAAAAAATGGCAATGTCAGGAAACTATGATGCCATCATCTGCTTAGGTGCAGTAATCCGCGGTGCAACGAGCCATTATGATTATGTATGCGCAGAGGTTTCCAAGGGAATTGCTGCTGTGGGTTTAGAAGCGGGAATCCCTGTGATGTTCGGCGTAGTGACAACGGATAACATTGAGCAGGCAATCGAGAGGGCAGGCACAAAAGCAGGAAACAAAGGATATGACTGTGCACTTGGCGCAATCGAAATGATCAACCTGACAAAGCAGATATAAATGATAATCATTGTAACTGTTCAGCCTTTTTATGAATCTATATAGATGTTTCACTGAGAAACTGTTTTCAAATGAAAATCCATATGGATTCATAAGGTGTGAAGGCTGAACTGTTATGAATCATTCATATAGGAATGTAAGAACCAGAAAGTGACAGAGGTGAAACGGGATTGGGATTTAAAAATTTATATCCGGATGACGATGAGGAATCGGCATACCAGATCGACTATCAGGCATTTTATGATAATGGATACCGGGGGATTCTTTTTGATGTGGATAATACCTTGGTGGAGCATGATGAACCTGTGACCATAGCAGCCATTGAACTGTTTAAGAAACTTGAGGAAATCGGGTTCAAAACCTGCATTATTTCAAACAATATTGAAGAACGGGTACGCCCCCTTGCTAATGTGCTGGAAACAGAGTATGTACATAAGGCCGGAAAGCCCTCAGCAAAAGGATTTTTAAAAGGAATGGAGAAACTTGGCACTACACCGGATAAGACGCTTTTTGTGGGGGATCAGATTTTTACGGATATCTGGGGAGCGAATCGTGCAGGAATCCACTCCATTCTGGTAAAACAGATTGCAAAGCACGAGGAGATACAGATTGTTTTAAAACGTCATCTGGAAAAAATTGTGCTGCACAGGTATCGGAAACAAAAAGAGAAAATAAAAAAAAGGAATGACTGATGGCAGCTTCCGGACCGGAATATTACTTCCGGTCCGGGGCTGCATATTTTTTTACGGCGTCATAAATACTTTTCTCGATTGGTATTTTTTCATAGATTTCTTTGTATTCCCGTCCGGACAATTCTTCAATAAAATTTTTTTCAATATGTTTCTTTGAACCGGCATCTTTCAAGAGGTCTGCGGCTTTGTTATATGCAACTGCCGCTTCTGTAATGGATTCGTATTTCCCAATGACAAAATCGCCATGGATATGGATTTTGGCAATGTAACAGGGCTTTGTTTTCCCTTCTTTTTTTGTCACGCCCTGATAGGGGTTAATGATTTCTATGTTGCTGTACCGGAAATCGTTTGTATCTCCGTTCACAAAACGAAAATCAATATCCTTTCTTGCAAAATTCCTTATGCCATAACGGGTATGGATACTGGTCTGCATCCCGTATTCCGCCACGAACAGATGGTTTCCCCGCCGCATGATGGAATGCCTGGAATAAAAG
>CADBMP010000034.1 GCA_902795775.1 uncultured Lachnospiraceae bacterium
CATCGGCAGAAACTATATCAACAACCCTCCGCCCACCATGTTTCATTTATGGTGGTGCCAAAAGCGAGGCATGGGGGTTTAGTTACTAGCAATCTGATGGTTGTAATTTCTTTTGCATCTGTTTTCGCAGGAAAAGATATAAACCAAATGCAAAAAAGCCTGTACAGAACCATGCAGCCGGGTCTGCTGCCGCAGCTAATGTATATGAGTGTGTAAAAATGGAAATTCCTGCAGTGGCTAATCTGGAAATCAACTCCATGATACCAAGGGTCATGGAAATCATACCGTATCCGCAGCCCTGGATTGTATTTCTGTAAATAAAAATCATGGAAAGCGGAATGTAATTTGCCACGCACATATAAAAATACGGCTTTGCCCAAGGCAGATATGGGGCAATGTCCACGCCGCTGTCAAAAAAGAGTTTCATGAGAACGGGCAGGAGCGGAATCCCAATCACGCCGACCACCAGTGAGTAAACAACTCCAATCTTCATGGCATCTTTTGTGCCCTGGTGGATTCTTTTTAAGTCTTTTTTTCCATAATTCTGACCGGCATAGGATGCGGTTGTCTGTCCGAGAGCCATCATTCCCTGTGAGAGGAGCCCCTGTACCCTGCTGGCAGCAGTAAAGCCGGTGACAGCTACGGAGCCAAATTTGTTGATGGCAGTCTGCACGACCATGGTACCGGAGGAGGTAATGCCAAATTGTAAAGACATTGGCAGACCTATGTAAAATTGTTTTTTTATAGATTCTTTATGAAGCCGCCAGTGCTTTTTCTGAGGTTTCAGGGTTTCTACTTTTGTAAAGATATAAACAGCACATGCGATTGCAGAAACAGTTTGTGAAAGAACCGTTGCAAGTGCAGCACCCCTTACACCCATCTGAAATACAATAATGAACAGCAAATCCAGAAAAATATTTAAAACTGCGGAAATGCTTAGGAAAATAAGTGGCATACGGCTATTTCCAATGGCTCTTAAAAAAGAGGAGAACAGGTTATAAAATACCATTGCGGTTACTCCCATACATATAGTAGAAATGTAATGGTAAGCATCATCATAAATATCAGCGGGCGTGTTCATCAGATGCAGAAGCGGGTGCATGAGGGTTAAGCTTACAACAGTCATGACAGACACAACGATGATGGAAAGAAAAATACCGTTTGTGACAGAAAGCTTTGTTCCTTCTATATCGCCTGCACCGAATTTCTGGCTGGTCAGCACCGTAAATCCGGTTGACATTCCGTTGCAGATACCGATTACCATAAAGAAGATGGTACCGGTGGAGCCTACAGCGGCAAGAGCGGAATCTCCCACGTAACGTCCCACAATAATGGTATCTACCATATTATAAAGCTGTTGAAAAATATTTCCTAAAAGAAGCGGTAGTATGAAACGAAGCATCAGTGTCAGTGGGCGTCCTTCGGTCATGTTTGTTTCCATTTGCAGTCTCCTTTCTTTTTCTGTGTGCACATGTTTACTGGATGAGCATGAAACATATAATGTGTTGTCTGTATATGGTTTTAAATATTTTCTAAATTATTTTAGTTATTTATAAATAGTTGTCATATATTAGCATATTTTTTTGGGGATTGCAAGGGGGAAGAGCATATTTTTTCAGCCTTTTTTATAAACAAAAAAATAAATCATAATATAAAAAAGCATGTTATGCTTGAAAGCAAAAAAAAAATGTCATATAATCAGAATTAAATATATCGTTTTTTTATAATCTGGACTAAATGAATCTCTGCCAAAAATCCATATATGCAGGATTTTAGACGGAAAATCATAAATCCGGTTAATTAAAAACCTTAATGTTTCTGAAATTAAATATAAAACCTATTGACAAAGTAGGTAAAACGTTTATAATGATAAAAGACTCATGATTGGAAAATTTAATTTCCCTTGAGCAAAGACATGGTTGTATAATATATCGTTTTTTATAATCTGGACTAAATGAATCTCTGCCAGAAATCCATATATGTAAGATTTTAGACAGAGATTCATATATGAAAGATTTTGGCAGATGTCATAAGTCCGGATTATTAAAAAGTATAAAAAATGGAGGTACGTCTATGAAACAATCAACGATAACTGGTAAAATTACCCTGACCGCTCTTTTTGCTGCTATCATATGCGTTGCCACAGTGACAATCCGTATTCCGATACAGGCAACCGGAGGGTATATTCATCTGGGAGATGCATTTGTGATTTTGGCAGGAGTTTTTTTAGGCTCCGGATATGGAGCACTGGCTGCTGGAATTGGTGCCATGCTTGCAGATATTATGGGTGGATATTTTATTTATGCCCCGGTTACATTTGTCATAAAGGCTCTGATGGCGGTAAGTGTCTGGCTTGTTTCTGTAAAGTTATATGAAAGGGGCATTTCAGATTCAAAATCACAGGAATTAAGCACGCCGGTAAAACCGCATGAAAATATCCGGTTCTTTTTTGGAGGAGTGTTCGCTGCAATTATCAATGTATCCGGATATTTTATTTTCGAGTGGATTCTTTATGGTACGGCAGCCATTTTGGGAATTCCAGGAAATCTGGTGCAGGGAATTTCCGGACTTGTGATTTCTGTGCTGCTTTATCCGGTCATAAAAAAAGCATATCATGCGGTTGCAGCAAGGTGAAATAATTAAGGATTTATCTTAGGAGTTACTTTGTAACTCCGGGATGTCCAAAAAGCATGTACACTTTTAGGAAAATAATAAAACCATGGGTTTTACGCCTATGGTTTTTTTTAATAGTGCGCCCAGTATGGGCGCAATCTAATCGGTGAAAGTCCGTAACACGCCCTAGTAGTGGGAAGTGTATAGCCAAGAGCAAGGG
>CADBMP010000035.1 GCA_902795775.1 uncultured Lachnospiraceae bacterium
CCCTTTTCTGCATCTGCGGATGCTCCTTCCATTTCTTACAACGAAACCACTGAAAGCTTTGATAATCCGGAATGTGGTTTTTATATTCCTGTCATGTTAAAATTAAGGGAATCAGACAATACCATTCCCGAAAATAAATTAAAACCTCATCTCATTCATTTAAGAGTGGATATCAGTGATTTTGGAAGAAGCGGAACAACTTTGTCTGCCAGTGCATTGGAGGCATTGGAAAAAACGTTAATGCTTATAAAACAAAATGGCGGGACTGCCATTCTGCGGTTTGCTTATGATTCCTATTTTTCCGGCACCACTGTGTCAGAGCCATCCTTAAAAATAATGAAAAATCATATCAGACAGATCAGTACGGTCCTTGAAAAATACGAGCCTGTAATTGTATGTATTGAAGCCGGAATGTTAGGACTTTATGGAGAATATCATGGCACCAACAGCTGCACGAAAAAAAATAGAATAGGAATCCTTGATGCCTGGAACGGACAGCTTTCCTCAAAATTTATGATCAGTGCCCGTACCCCCGGCCAGATTGCAGAATGGGCAGGGATATCCTTAAAAAAGCTCTGCCGGGATGGATCCTCAAAAAAGGGAATGGAACGCATGGGGATTTATAATGACGGTTATTTGGGCTCTAACAGTGATTTAGGCACTTATGCGAATCGGGAAAATGAATTAGACTGGATGGATGAACAGACAGATACTGCTTTTTTTGGCGGTGAAATGGTTGCATATTATGATGATGACACGCCAAAAAATACATCAAAATACATGGAAAGTGAGGGCTTTATCACCCACACCTCTTACCTGAATGAATTATGGAATGATAAGGTCATTGAAAATCTGAAAAATGAAATTTTTGCCGGAAAAAATCATTTGTATAAGGGCTTGAGCGGTTATCAGTATGTGGAAAATCATTTGGGATACCGCTTTGTCCTGACGGATTCTAAGGTGGGTGTTTTCCAAAAACAGCTTGGCATTTTTATGCAGTTAGAAAATACCGGCTTTGGGAGCATGATAAACGACAAGACCACGACCGTCATTCTGGCTTCAGAAAATAATGTATATGAATTTCCTTTGAAGGATTTTGATATCAGATGCTGCAAAAGCCAGTACCTGGTCAGGTATCAGACCCGCCTTTCCATTGACGGCGTGGATTCCGGGGAATATCAGGTATATTTAAGAATATCGGAATATGGTGACGTTTTCTCAGATGAAAATTACAACTGTGTACGGTTTGCAAATGATGGCAGCCAGTGGAATGAACTTTTGGGTGCGAACCTGTTGGGCCATATTGAAATTACCGGCTCTGACAACCCTGAGAAATCCAGTGCTCCGGCTGAATCAGAAAAACCTGTGGAATCCTGTGCTCCGGCTGAATCAGAAAAACCTGTGGAATCCTGTGCTCCGGCTGAATCAGAAAAACCTGTGGATTTTTTTGTTCCTTTTTTACAGATATCCGATTTGAACAAACGGTTTGAAACCACCGGAGGCATACGCTATAAATTAGATGGTTCTAAAGCAGTCATAAAACGGGTGGAAAACAAAAAAAGCATCACGATTCCCAAAACGATTGCAGCAGCAAAGAAATCTTATACCGTCACAGGCTTAACAAATGATTTATTTACAAACTGCAGCAAACTCCAGAGCATAAAGCTTTTGAACACTGTAAAAACCATACAGAGCGGTACCTTCAGCAGCTGTAAAAAGCTAAAGACCATTACATTAAATAAAAGCATTAAAATTATTGAAAAAGGCAGCCTGCCGGAGAAATCATTAAAAAAAATCATTTACCCCGGAAAGGCCGCCCGGTTCAAAAAACTCAATTTAACCTGGCTGCATCATGTGAAGGTCTGCGCTGCGGATAAAACGTTTACATTAAAATAACCACATACAGTCCCTTGTTCATGCTTTTGGGACATAATCCTCCAGCTGTTAGAATCCTGCGTAAAATCCATTTTTAACAGCCAACATATTAATCCCCCATGCCGAGACCAAATCGCCGTGTGAAAAAGGAAACTATAAAACAACAGGAGGCATATATGGATATTATAACAAAAAAACTGGTCATTCTTCCAAAAGTTCTGCATTTTAACAGCTCAAAGCTGTTCCTATTCGCCCTTGCCGGGCTTGCCATTGCTTTTTTCATTGGCTTTATTGTGCATGAAATCAGGGATTTAAAAAATTACACTTTAATCTTTCTGATCATGTATATCCTCTGTGAAATCACGCTCTCAGGAGTACGAAGCTTTCCATACCGGATCGTATTCCTAAAAGTCGGCGGCGTAATTTTTGGTGCAGCCCTTGGATTTTTCTTAAGCCTCATTGCCACATGGCTGTTTCCAAAGAAGCATTAAACAGAGCATGGGGATGTTTTCCTTCTCAATCCGGAAAACATCCCCACTCTTCTGTTCAAGTATCACACTGCTGCTTCAATCAGCCTTTTCTTCCTGTTCCGTTTCCGGTTTCTTTGTCATGAACCGTTCCACAATCCTTGCCACTCCGTCCTCATCATTCGTCTCCGTCACAATATCTGCTGCCTCTTTCACCGGAGTCTGAGCATTTCCCATGGCAACTGCCAGACCGGAGCGTTTTAACATTGGCAGGTCGTTGTAACTGTCTCCCACGCTGATGACTTTATCCTTCTTCACATCCAGATGTTTCATCAGCTTGTCAAGAGCCACGCCCTTATCTGTAAACTTCGGCAGAACCTCCACATAAAATGGATCCGAACGGAAAATGCTGAGCTTATCTCCAAACTTCACCTGTAAAATTTTCTCTACTTCCTGCATCTTGTCCACTTCACCCACTAACAAAAATTTATTCACAGGGAATGTAAGCTCCTTCAAAAAGTGGTCCGTAGGCCTCAAGGTCATGTCGCACGCCTTCGCATCAATCTCAATATACGGACTCGTTCCGTTTCCTGAAATAATCTCCTTTTTCGCATCATTATAAACACAGATTCCAATACCCAGACGTTTTGCCTCATAAAATACCGGTGAAAACATCTCGGACGGAAACGTCTGGTTATAAATGCACTCCCCTGTTTTACAGTTGATGACCGTTGTTCCATTATACGCAATTACATAACCGCCAAACTCCTCTAACTGGATTGCCGAAGCCGTATGACGGATTCCGGCAATGGAACGCCCGGAAGCAATCGCCACCTGTTTTCCACGCTTCTGTGCATCAATCAGGACCTCTTTCGTATGTTCCGTAATCTGCTTTTGGGAATTGACCAGAGTGCCATCCACATCCACCACAAGAAGGTCATAATTGTCGCCTTCCGGCTCCTCGATTCCTTTGATTTCCCTGTATATTTTCATAAATTCTTTCCCCGTAATCGTTTCATGTTCAATCAAAAATTCTGCCAGCTTATCAAGCACAGCCCTGTTCCCGGAAAGAAGCTCCTTTGCTTTTTCGTAACATTCCTTCAAGATCTTCATGACCTCTTTGTCAATTTCCGCTTCTGTGGCATCTCCGCAGTTAAGGACTGTCCTGCCGTCCAGATACTTATTCTCCACAGACTCTAACCCGATCAACCCGAACCGCTCTGTCATTCCGTACTGCGTCACCATGGACCTTGCAAGGGAAGTTGCTTTTTCAATATCGTTCGATGCGCCTGTGGTAATGGAATCAAATACTAATTCCTCTGAGGCGCGCCCGCCATACAGGGTAATGATTCTTGTCAAAAGCTCATCCTTTGTCATCAAATACTTTTCTTCCTCCGGCACCTGCATTACATATCCCAATGACCCCATGGTCCTTGGCACAATGGTAATCTTCTGCACCGGCTCCGCATTTTTCTGCAGTGCCGTCACGAGTGCATGGCCCACCTCATGATAAGCCACAATGCGCTTTTCTTCTTTTCCAAGGATTCTGTCTTTTTTCTCTTTTCCTGCAATGACCACTTCCACCGCTTCAAAAAGATCCCTCTGGCTGACGGCCTTTCTTCCGCTTCTGGCTGCCATGATGGCCGCCTCATTGATCATATTGGCAAGGTCTGCGCCCACTGCACCACTGGTTGCTAATGCAATCGCATCAAAATCTACTGACTCATCCATCAGGACATCTTTGGAATGTACCTTCAACACATCCACACGTCCTTTTAAATCCGGCTTTTCCACAATGATGCGGCGGTCAAAACGTCCCGGTCTAAGGAGTGCCTTGTCAAGCACCTCCGGACGGTTCGTGGCACCTAAGACCACCAGACCCTTTGAGCTGTCAAAGCCGTCCATCTCAGAAAGAAGCTGATTCAGCGTCTGCTCCCGTTCATCATTTCCACCGCCATACCTGCTGTCGCGGCTTTTTCCTATGGCATCAATCTCATCAATGAAAATGATACATGGTGCCATGGACTGCGCCTGCTTGAACAGGTCACGCACGCGGGACGCACCAACGCCCACGAACATCTCCACAAAATCCGAACCAGAAAGGGAAAAGAATGGAACATTCGCCTCTCCTGCCACAGCCTTTGCAAGAAGTGTCTTACCTGTTCCCGGAGGCCCCACCAAAAGTGCGCCCTTTGGAAGCTTTGCACCAATCTCCATATATTTCCCCGGATTGTGCAGAAAATCCACCAGCTCGTAAAGTGAATCCATGGCCTCCTCCTGGCCTGCCACATCTTTAAAAAGCACACCGGTTTCCTTCTGCACATACATTTTGGCAGTGCTTTTTCCCACGCCCATCACTCCGCCGCCATTCTTTGTCATCATGCGGAACAGGAAAAATAATCCTCCCCACAGAATCAAAAGCGGAAGCAGCGTGGAAATCAGCGTATATAACAGGCTTGTTTCCCCGTCAGATGGATCCCTGGAAAATTCCACTCCCGCTTTTTCTAAACGGGATACCAGCTGCACATCCATCCCGATAAGGCCGGTCGTATATGTGACAGGGTAGACCTCGCTTTCCTGATGGGACGGTGTGATCACAATGGTATTTGATTTAATGACCACTGTTTTTACTTCATCATTATCAAGCATCTTCAAAAAACGGTCATATGTGATTTCTTTATTGCTGGCACTCTGTATCTGGCTGTTGATAAAGGAAAATATGAAAAAGACCCCCAGTGCCACAAGAAAACATATGATAATCGTTTTTATATTGTCATTTTTCTGGTTTTGATTTCTATTATTGTCCAAAGCTTGCCCTCCTCTTATATTAAAGATTATTTTACCCGCTTTTTTTATTTTTTATGTTATTGTCATTTTTCTCAATACCGGCATAATTACCACTATTAACTGCAGCACCGCCGGATTTTATTTTTTGAAAGCCCGTCAGCATTATTCCTGAAACACCGCCGGATTTTATTTTTTAACCCGCCTGCACCGTTTCAAAAAAACTACCGGTTCAGAATTTCACTCATGTCACTGATCATCTCATCATCCTTTAACCGGAACAAAAATGCCACACGCCTGGATGCCTGCGCATCTTCATTTCCATTTTCATCTAAGACCGGACTGCTGAAAGATTTTCCATTTGCCGTAATGCTGTTCCTTAGATTTTTGATCTGCTTTTTGTTTAAAACCTCTTTTTCTTCATTCAGGCAAAAGGATGATACGGAAAGTGCCCTTTTCTGGGAAAGTTCCAGATTATACAGATAATCTCCCTGGGAATCCGTATGACCTTCAATAATGATTTCTGAAATGTATTGTTTGAATTCTTTATCTGTCAGTACACCAATGTATTTTGGGATAAATTTCCTAAGCAGCTCCTCTCCTTCCGGTTTTAAGTCATATCTGCCGGAATCAAATAAAATGCTGGAATCCAGCGCAATGGAACCGGTCTTTGCATCTACCTTTACACTTAACTCAGAACCATCAAATTCTTTTTTCAATGCCTCAATGAGGTCCGTCCTGATTCCTATGAGCTTATCTAACTGCTCCTGTTGTTCCTCTAATTTTTCCTGCTGTTCTTTTACGATTTCCTTTTCGCTCAAAAGCTCCTGCTCCTTGGCTTCGTACTGTGTCTGGGACTGTAAAATGGTAAAAGAAATAATCAAAACAAAAATTAAGAGCAATGCCGCCATCATATCTGAATATGACAGCCAGTAAGTGGTTTCTTCTTCCTCTCGTCTCCTGTGTCTATCCATCATATTACCTCTATTCTATGAAATATCTGTGACTAGTACATCGCTTTTCTACTGAATAAAAAAATCCTTCGGCTGGATTTTTTCTTCGTCATCCAGTCCAATATTTTTCTTCTCTGCTGCATGATTTACTGCTTTTTCTTCCTTCATTTTCCCTGCTGCTCTCTTTGCTGCTGCAGATGTTTCCGTTCCAGGATTTCCTGTAAAAAGCTCCTCTGTGAAAACCGGTTCTTCTGATGCTGCTGTTTTCCCTGCATAAAACGTTTTTTCTGACGCTGGTTCCTCTGTGAAAAACGTTTCCCCTGACACGGCGGTTTCCTGCGCCTGATAATAATACGGATTTGCTACTGCTGCAGCAAGCTTTCCGGCAAGCTCATCACTAAATTCAGAAAGCATCTTTTTCGTCTCCTGAAGCTGTTTTTCCTGAAAGGAAAGCAGCACCTCCAGATCATCATTTTCCGTCTTTGGCAGCACATATTTGTGATACGTGTTCAAAAACTGGTCTACTGCATGGTATGCATCCTCCAGTGTTTTTTTATAAACAAAATTGAAAATCAAAGAAAATACCATACCATAAATGGATGTATGGAATGCTACCTTGATTCCATCCATCAGCGGGGCAATACTGTTGGTGATTTCCTGCGCATTTCCCGTATTGAAATTCTGCAGTCCAAAGGACAGCCCAATAAAGGTCCCTAAAATTCCAAGTCCTGTCATGACGCCCGGAATTATGGCAAGCATGCCCTTTTTGATGTTGCTGTCTATGAAATATTCATTGATATAATCTTCGATATCGCACTTTACTCCCCTGGAAGAAAGCATCATCAGGCGTTTCCGCTCCACGCGGTATTCATTGAACCTGTGATTTAATATCTTGTTATGAAACAGATTTGTTTCATTCCGATAATCCTCCCACAAATAATTTTCCGTCTTTTTAAAATCAATTTCCATGGTCTGTACCGTATAACGCAGGCTGGATGCCATCCGGCTGACAGGATTTAACGCCCCGTAAGTCGCCCAGAGCATCGTGATTCCTATGATGACGAACATTCCGGCATTTACTGTGATATTTACCGGATCAGGCTTTGCCTGCCCGTATACATTTAAAAAGACACATATTGCAAGCATCAAAAGATACGTTGGCAAAAGCAGTGCTTCACTTCCAAAAGATTTCATTGGTCTTTCTCCTTATATATATATTAGTTTTTTGAGCGTTCATTGCCCGCAGCCATATTCCATATTACTGTCCCGGCAATTTCTGCCCTTTCTGTTTTATGCCGCCCGAAAGCTGCACATGGATTTAACCACTTTATTTTAGCTTTTTCAGATAGTAATGTCAACAGCAAAGGGCTGTCACCCATCTGGTAACAGCCCTCATTTTCCTTATATCATTATTTTTTCCTGCCGCTCCAATGATGCAGCTCTTTTTTCAGAAGCAGATTCTGCAGGATTTCACCCCGAAACAGTCTTCCCCGGAATGCCACCTCACAGCCGGCCATTTGGCCAAAATGCTCCTCACCATGCGATAAGACCCGTAATCTGTATATTCTTCAAGGAGGCACATCTGCCAAATGCCGCCTGCACAGACCTGTCAATCATCCCCGTCACATAAGCACTCTGGAATGAGCTGCACCCGGAAAAGATATCCGGCTGCACCTGGAAGAACATGCCGGCTATTTGGATTTTAGCAAGCGCATTACAATTTGCAAACGCAGACGCTCCAACACCGGACACCATTCCATCAATGGAAATGCTTTTTAACCCGCTGCAGCCTTCAAATGCATTCTCGCCAATCCATACGCTTCCTATGATGCGCAGGGATTGTACGGAAACATTCCCCTGAAATGCAGAATCTCCGATTCCTGAAACTGTATATCCGCCCAGAGATACCGGTATCGTCAGATTTCCGCCTTTACCTGTGTAACCTGTAATCAGAGCCGTCTGATTGTTCAAAATGCGGTACTGGTATCCCGCTTCCGCTCCGGTCCCTCCTTCCGGTTCCGGCGTAACAATCGGCATTGGCGTCCATACCGGGCTCTTTGTTACTGTCGGCGTTGGCGTCGGTGTCCACACCGGGCTCTTTGTTACCGTCGGCGTTGGTGTCGGTGTCCACACCGGGCTCTTTGTTACTTTCGGCGTTGGCGTTGGTGTCCACACCGGGCTCTTTGTTACTGTCGGCGTCGGCGTCGGTGTCCACACCGGGCTCTTTGTTGCCGTCGGCGTTGGCGTCGGTGTCCATACCGGGCTCTTTGTTACTGTCGGCGTTGGCGTCGGCAACGGGGTCAGTGTTGGTACTGGCGAATTTACAGGCACTATCATATCTATGTTCGACATATCCGGTACTCCATAGCCATAATAGATATCCCAGCCCACGGTACCCAGATCACGACAGCATGATTTTAGAACAGCCTCGACCTTGTCAGGTGTGATTCCCGGATAATTCAACATAATCATTGCTGCCAGTCCTGAAATATGAGGCGTTGCCATGGAGGTTCCATCATAAGACGCATAGCTGCCTCCAGGAATACAGCTTACAATATCCACTCCCGGTGCCACAACATCCACGCTGTTTCCATAATTGGAAAAATTCGCCCTGTTTTCATACTCATCAATGGCAGCCACAACAATAATATTATTCAGATGGGAAGGGCAGAACGATGCGGTGTTGCTGTATTCGTTCCCAGCCGCTGCCACAACTGTAACTCCCTTATTTAACGCATACTGAATACTGGAATCCAGATAATTGCTGTGTCCGCCTCCCAGACTTAAATTGATTACGCTGGCACCATGGTCCGCAGCATACCGGATACCAATTCCAATCGAAGTAGTGTTTCCGCTGCCGCTGGCATCCAGAACACGTACCGGCATAATCTTCACATTCAATCCCGGAGTACAGTCAACTATCGTTCCTGCCACATGCGTACCATGCGAATTTAAATCGGAAGGGTCGTAATCATTGTCAATATAATCATACCCGGAAACAATCCTCCCGCTTAAAAACGAGTGTGAGGAAACTCCTGTATCAACAACGGCAACCACAAGCTGGCTCTTTGGTGTCTGTCTCGCATACGCATCCACGCCCATACGGTCCACTCCCCATGATAAATGCCTGACTCCTGCCACGCCCGCATCAGAAGATGTCTCCCCGGCACTTCTGTCTGTCCCGTCGGCCACTCCGAAATATAAATCCGGTTCTGCCCATTCGATATCTGTTCGATTCGCAATCTCCTGAAATGCTTTCTTTGCAGAATCACTTGTTTCAAACTGCACGATACTGATATTCTCTGCATTTTTCAAAACAGCAGATGGGGAATACTCTGAAAAATCTACGGAATCATTTTTCCCCTGAACGACCAGCCTCCCTGTAAAGAAACGGTCGCTGGCTGCAATGGCAGCACTGCTCTTCACCGGATGCGAACGGATCATATCTGAAACTGCACGCCCAAACTCATCCTGATCTTTGTAAAAATTCTCCTGCCTCTTTTTTGCTTCTGTCTCTTTTTCCTTTACCGTCACATTACATGTCAGCTTTTTTTTCCCAACGCTGGCTTTTATGGTTGCCTTGCCAATTTTCAAAGCCTTTACGGTAATGGTTGTTCTGGTTGACTTTACTTTTTTCAGAATGTTTTTATTTTTGCCAAGAATGCTCCATACCACCTTTTTTTTCTTTCCAATCCCCTTTACCTTTATGGAAGTTTTCTCTCCCGGCAAAAGAGTCACCTTCTTTTTACTGATACTAAGCTTCTGGCTTGTTTTTGCCCAGGCATAGGAACCATCTTCGGAAATACCGGACAAAACAAGTGCCATTGTCAAACAAAATGCAGTCATGATCCGTTCTATCTTCTTCATCGCATTCCCTCCGTTCTTTCTTATTTTAATCCCCCTGCGGTTCCCTTGGTTTCCGGTACATCGTATTTTAATCCGGACGAAATGCTATCTCCCAAAATCCATATGTGCAGGATTTTTGGCAGATATCATAAGTCCAGTTAATTCAAAAACCCGGTACTGGTACGTTTCTTACGCCCGGGTATCATTCCCAGAACTGCAAAAAACGCAAATGTCATAATGCCGGAACCAATGAGGAAAAGTCCTTTAAAAATCTTGTATTTTCTGTAAGAAAACTTCACTTCCGCCATCGTGACCTTCCTGTCATACAGTGCTCCCTCTACGCCATCCATGGTCAGTAGTTTTCCATCTTTGGAAAGCTTTCCCACTGCGGTAAATTCTTTTTTCAGAATCCGGGGATCAACGACCTGACAGGTCATGCGCAGATCCCCAAGTTTTGGATGTCCATCTTTTCCAGAAGCATATACGCCCTTCCCGACGAGTTTTAACCCATATTTTTTCCCCCCATCTTCCGGCGTATCATAGGCAGGCACCAGGCAATCCTCCAAATAACCAAAATTCTTCACATCTAATACACTTTCCAGTATACTTATCAGTGCATTTTCCAGTACATCGCCCTTTTTTTCTTCATCCTCATTTTCCTCCATGGACTTCCCATAGAACAGGGTGAGAAAACTGCTGTCCAGCCGGATGCCCTTTTTCCCAATCTCAACTGTCCCGCAAGAAGCCACCCGCCCATCATTATTTTCATTTAGGAATTCCTTTGGAAATTTGGGGTTTTTAAATATTGTTGTACCTGTCATTCCCCTGCGTCCTTCTTCTTCCGTTCGATATCCTTCAAAAGTCTCCACTGGAAAATGTTCAAAACCATCCGAAACATAATAATGCCATATACTGTTCTTTGTGTAATATTTCTCCGGCCTGTGCTGATACATTTCTGTTGTGCGGAATATGACAGGTCCCATATCCTTCAGATTCAGAATATCATCCTCTGCCTGCTTAACAATACGTAATTTTCCACTGACCATGGTGACACCATCCAGCTTGGAAAAACTGTTCAAAATGTACAGAATCCCTGACACTACGCCTATTCCGCCTATCAGCGCGCCAATCAATATTAAAATAACTTTTTTCATCTTTCCCCTCTTTCCACTACGGCCGATATCTGCTTACTGCTGATATTCCATTTCCCCGTCCTTCACCGTAAAGATGGAAGCCTCAGAGGTATAGGTATGGTTATCTGCATCCTTCATTTCAAAAAGAAGTGCATAAGTCGCATCTCCCAGCTCTGTTTCCTTGAAACAGGTCTTTTCCGTCACTTTAAAGGTATCCATCTCAAATTCTACAGGCTCTGCGTCCTCTTCTTCCAGGGATACCGCATAATGAACCGTCGTAACCTTATCGCCGGGTTTTAACTTCACCATATCCTTATCTGCCATTCCATCATCAGCAGTTGCTTTTCTGGCACCTAATATTTCAAATTTTTCTTTTGCATTGTCATAAATGATTCTTAAATTGTAGTTTTCTCCATTCAGCTTAATTGGAGTTGAAAAAGTTGTATAATCATCATTTGTGCTGACGACCTCCATATAAACCAGATGGTCATCAATGGAGCCCCAGACACCTCTGAAGTTATCCTTGAACACACCCTTTTCCCAGTCCGCATCGATATCATTATCCGAACCTAAATACACCATCGTTCCGTCATCAATAATGGCAAGCTGGTAATTCACTTCTGATAAAAGAGCAGCATTCTCTGCACCGATATTCAGCTTTGCGTAATTATCTTCTGTAATATCGACCTTATGGTCTTCTAACTCCTTCTGGTCTATGGTCTTCTTTTTAATCTGGCTCTTTTGAGGTACTTTTTTCTCAGATTCCATGTTTTCAAAGAGCTGAACCAGATAATTATATCCCTGTTCACTTAATTCTCCATTAAATGCATACTGGTAGAAATAGTCAAATGCCTCACTTCCAGACGCTTTTGTAAAATTCTGGTACAGCTCCGGACTTCCGGAATAACTGAAATAACAAGATAATCCGGTCGCATGGCCGCGGTATTGTCCCCTGACCTGATACACAACGGCATCTTTTATTGCACTTAAAAGTCCTTCTGAAGTTTCCGGCATGATTTTTTTGCTGTTCTTTGCCAAATCGCCCAGGTCTGCCATGTCGGAATATCCACTCTTTTCCGTATTGCCTCCGTAATTTTCTGACGAGCCTGCTGCCCTACCAAAATCTGCAAAGAAAGAGGAATCATCTACTGCATTGATGAGTGCCTCCGTCCCGAGCAGATTATACTGCTCTACCACCTTTGGCACCTTTGACAAATCCGTTACAGCAAGCGTTACATCATCTGCCAGTCCATAGTCTTCGCACGCTTTGTAGTAGGTATCACAGATTGCCTTTCCAAGCTCCTTTGGAGAGATGGATGTGTCCTCTGCAAGCTTTCCAAGCCATCCGTCATATGCCCAGCCGATTCCCGGCTCCGTTTCCTCACTGGCAACCAGATACTTTCCTATATCCTGAAAGATGTTTGCCACATCTACTGTTGACATCAAACAGGTATCAAATCCTATGATGTCATATGGCGGTTTTTCGGAAGATGGTTTACAGGTTTTCTCAAATGCTTTGCGAAGCTCCGGTATGGACAGGTAATCATTCTCAAAATTTTCATCCAGTGCGGCACCGCTTGTAGAACCACCGCCATGATCCCAGAAAAGCACCATCTTATGTTCTGCAGGATAATTCTTATTACAGAATTTCAAGAAAGACTCCAGCGTCTTTTCATCTCCCATGCTTGCCTGCTTTTGTTCATCCACCTGTTCAAATTCCCCATTTGCATAAGTATATCTGCCAATACTGTCTGCACTGATGGTTTCATTCTGCCATTCAGATGCACCTCCGGTCTGTATCACAACCGTTACATTGTCCGGAAGCTCCACGCCGGTTGCTTCAGAAATGTCTGTGGTGGCAAAACCATGCTGTGATTCCAGATCACTTCCACACAGATACCAGTAAATAGCCCAGGAACCATCCTCTCCTTTTTTCTCTGAGCCACCATTTGATTCTTTTTCTATCTTTGCAGTCTGCTTCACATCATCATCTTCACAGCCTGTAAATGCCATCAACGAAAACACTCCTGCCATCAAAAACGCAAATAATTTTTTTCTCACTGTTTTCTCCTTTCATAATCCTGTATTTCTACTGCTCTTTACAACGAATTCCTCACAAAATATGAAATAAACTCAAAAAACAAAAAAACGGGGACTGCAAAAAACATCCTGAACAGCTACCATGTGGAAAAAGAAATAAGACTTTTACCGTTCATAAAAATTTCCACATAACAAAGCAGTCAAAAGATAGATTTTTGCACCCCCCTTGGAAGTAAAAATCTATATACACTCACGAACAAAAAACTTTTGTACGCAGTATATTCCTTACTATTTTATGTTTTACTGGTCAGCTCTTGCAAAAACTGAAATTACACCTGAATTCGGATCTGTTACAGACAAAACATCATTCTCAGCATCATATTCAAACTGAACATTACTGCCATTTTCAAAAGTAGCTGTAATATTGGTTCCATCAAATGTATAAGTTCCAGGAGCCTCCTGTCCCTGCATGGTAGCAGTAACCGTTCCATCCTCTGCAAAAGCATATCCTATTTCAAGGGTACCTGCCTCCAGACCGTTCTTTTCTGCATACTCATCCGTACTGTACTGATTTCCCTCAGCATCAATAAACTGAGCTGTCATCCATGCACCAAGAATGACACTTGCATCTGCCTCGCCTGCTTCAGAAGCTTCTTCAGAAGTTGCCTCGGAAGTTGCCTCGGAAGTTGCCTCAGAAGTTGCCTCAGAAGTTGCTTCAGAAGATTCCTCGGAAGATGCTTCGGAAGATGCTTCGGAAGAAGATGTTTTCTCTGAAGATGTCTCTGTTTTACTGCTTGTATCTTTCTTATCCCCTGAACCACCACATGCAGTCAGCATAGATGCTGCTAAAACACCGGATAATAATAATGCCAGTACTTTCTTTCTCATAATAAACCTCATTTCTGCACTGCTTCTGCGTATAAGCAATTTATGCCAAACAGCGCACAGACACAAATTGCTGTGTAAAAAATTTTTTCACACTATGTTATTTTTAATTTAAAAGCAATCTGAATTTCTTTCTTACTCAGGACCCCATCACATTTTATTTTTTCGTATGTAATGCTGCCGGAAAACCGGTACATGGATTACTGTACTGATTTATTGATTTCACTTTGAATCATCGCAAATGAAATAATAGAAAGCCCTATCAGGCTTAAAACCAGATACAATACACCCGGATTAGAAGCTTCTTCTCCGCGCTTCTGACGAACTGCAGCCACTTTTTCTCCAATCTTATATGCCCAGAAAAGACTATAAATTCCACAGGTAATAATGGTAAATAAAAGCACCTTTCCACCTGATGTCCCTTCTTCCCCGGAAAGCTCAATGATTTCATTATTCAACTGAACAAACCAGTAAAGCGCATAGATTCCACAAGTAATAATAGAAAAAACGATGCACAATCCTATATTTCTATTCTTTGCCATAGCAATTCCCTCCTTTCTGAATAACAGTACTTCCTGATGCAATTTGAATACATCCAGCACATAATAAACATTTATCTGGAAATTGTCAAGTTTTTGGGACGAAAAGCAAAAAAAAGGGGACGAATGACATATTTTCCATTCTTGACATTGATTTTTCAACGTGCTATTATCCGAAGCAAAGCCACAGTAATGTTAAAATACAACGAAATGAGGAATTGATATGGTTATAAACATAGCTATAGTAGACGATCTGCCAAATGAAATAAAACGGATTTCAGACGTGATTCAGGAACTCTGCTCAGAGAACCACGTTTCCATAAAACTGAATACATTTTCCAATGCAGAGGATTTCCTTGCGGATTACCACCCGTTCCAATATACCATGATCTTTATGGATATCTACATGGACGGCATGAACGGGATAGATGCTGCAAAAAAAATCAGGGAGTGTGACAAAGATACCCCCCTTATATTTCTCACTACAAGCACCAGCCATGCTTTCGATGCTTTCGATGTACATGCCTACCAGTATATCATAAAGGGCGCAGATAACGAGGCAATAAAAGCCTCCATCTGTCAGGTTCTCGACGATATCCTGTCCATGCGCTCTGCCCTGGAGGAGGCACTCGTCTTTTCCATAGACGGCGTTGAAAAAAGCCTCGCTTTCTCTAACATTATTTATATACACAGCCAAAAGAATTACATCATGATTACGGACCGGTACCAGAACAGCTCCCGTATCCGCATGACCTTTTCCGAAATAAGCACGATTTTAGAACAAGACAGCCGTTTTCTCCGGATTAACCGTGGAATCATCATCAATATGGACTACATTACGGCTTTTTCAAATGGTTTCTGCCACCTTCAGGGCGGTTACCAGCTCCCTGTCCATCTGCGTAACTACAAGAAACTGGACCAGATACGGCAGAATTACATTTTTTCCAAGCTGCACAAAACACAGACCATTGGAGGCAGACTATAATGAACTTACAAAACTTTTTCACATCCCTTTTTTCATATCTTTCTATATTTCCGGCTGCTGTTCTATGCCTTGCACCGGTTCAGAACCATCTTCGTTTTAAAAAAACACATACCTTTTCTGCCACAGCAGGATTGATTATCTATTTTTCCATAATCGGCTCATTTATGGAAAACTATTTTTCATTAGACTTTAATACCTTATATCTCCCGGTAGTTGTACTCCTGTTTTTCGCATACCACAATTTGCTCACTCTGCACGTATCACAGACACTTGGCGTGTTCATGCTGGTCGTGGTTTTCTTTTCTTTTTTGGTAAATTTTTCCATTATATTTGATGCGCTCCAGCACCCGGACCGGCATCTTACAGATTTCAGTCTCCAGGCCGCTATTTTCCAGTTCGTCATCTGTATGCTGTTCTCGGTCATGACTTGTCGTCTGATGGCGAAATACGGGGCTTTTCTTCTGGAACATCTGCAGCAGG
>CADBMP010000036.1 GCA_902795775.1 uncultured Lachnospiraceae bacterium
AAAAGGGAAATCAAGCAAAATGAGATGCAGGACCGCTTTATGACAAACGCGAGCCACGAACTGAAAACACCGCTTTCTGTCATCAAGACAAATACTGAGGTCGAGCAGATGCTAAACAGGGAAGATTATCGTGTCGGTAAAGACAAAAGGAAAGACGCTTAAAATCGCGGTTTCCAATGATTACGCAGAGGGCGCGGATACAGATTACAGCAAATTTTTTGAGCGTTTTTACAGGAAAGATGAGTCTCATAATATTGAAAAAGGGGGGTACGGAATCGGTCTGTCCATCGCGGAGGGCATCGTGGAAAGATACCATGGGAGCCTGAAAGCGGACTGGAAAGAGGGGCGGATCGCATTTGTCTGTATCTTTCATATGGTCAGAAAAAAAGGCGGGAAAAAGGATGGAAAACTTTATGAAAAAGTATGAATTTGGCACAGAGGAAAATAAGCAGTTTTTGAAAGAATTAAGAGAAGAGCTTTTTTATTTTGGACGCAGATTTCTTTCGCCCGGAGGGGCATCGTACTATCTGGGAGAGGATGGGGTGCCTTTAAAGGACAGGCCGAGAGAAACATGGATCACATGCAGGATGGTACATGTATACAGCTTAGCGAAGTTACTTGGATACGAGGGTGCGGAAGATTTAGTCAGGTCCGGGATGCAGGGACTTTTGCATGAACTGCATGACGAAAATGCCGGCGGATGGTATGCCGGACGGACAAAAGACGGGGGAATCCTTCCGGATAAACAGTGCTATGCACATGCATTTGTGATTCTGGCGGCGTCTTCCGCGCTTCTTGCCGGAGATCCGGAAGCAGAAAAGCTCTTATCCGATGCATTGTCTGTATATGACCGGTATTTTTGGAGAGAAGAGGAAGGTCTTTCTGTAGATACCTGGGATACGGACTTTATAAAGCTTTCTGATTACCGGGGAGTGAATGCGAATATGCATACGACAGAAGCATTTTTAGCGGCAGCGGACGCGCTGCATGAGGAAAGATACCGTCAGAGGGCAGGAAGAATCTTAGAGCATATCATTCGCTGGGCCGGTGAAAATGAGTGGCGGATTCCGGAGCATTTTACAAAGGACTGGCAGCCGGATTTAGATTTTCATAAAGAAAAGCCGGATGACCCGTTCAAACCATACGGGGCGACACCGGGGCATGGCATAGAGTGCGCAAGGCTCATCGTGCAGTGGGCGGTGTCTGCGTATGGAACGGATGAGCCTGCCAGGGAAAAGTATATCCATGCGGCGGAGGAGCTTTATGTAAGGGCGGTTTCGGATGCATGGAACGTGGACGGGGCACCGGGAATGGTCTATACGACGGACTGGGAGGGGAAGCCGATTGTCCACGACCGGATGCACTGGACACTGGCAGAGGCCATCAATACATCATCGGTGCTCTTCCGCGTGACCGGAAAGGAGCGGTATGCGAAGGATTACGCCGGATTTATGAAGTATCTGGATGAGGTCGTGCGGGATAAGGAATACGGTTCCTGGTATCATCAGTTAGATGAGAAAAATCAGCTCAAAAATACGGTCTGGCCCGGCAAAGCTGATTTATATCATGCTGTCCAGGCGACACTGATTCCTTATTATGAAAATGCAGGACTTTCTATCGCAGCGGCTGTCGCAGGTACAAATAAGAGATGACGAAGATTATGGTATAATACATATATAAAGGAGGAGCAGATATGGCAGAATTAAAAAATGAGGTGACGGAACAGGAGACACAAGGGGGACGTATGCCGATGATCGGGGATAAGGCACCGGAGTTTCGCGCTATGACGACGATGGGAAAAGTGAATTTCCCGCAGGATTACAAAGGGGAATGGGTGGTCCTTTTTTCGCATCCGGCAGACTTTACACCGGTCTGTACGACGGAATTTATCGGGCTTGCAAAAATGGCGGGTGAATTTGCGCGGTACAATACGAAACTGCTGGGGCTGTCCATTGATTCGGTCCATTCGCATCTGGCATGGGCGAGAAGCATTGAAGCGATTGACTTGTATGGAAAAGGAGCGGTGAAAGTCCCATTTCCAATCATTGCGGATATCAGCATGAATGTGGCAAAAAAGTACGGGATGCTCCAGACGGTGGCAAAGACGCAGACGGTTCGGGCAGTTTTTATCATTGACCCGGAGGGAATCATCCGCACGATTCTTTACTATCCGATGAGTACGGGGAGAAATCTGCATGAAATTCTAAGGATTATAAAGGCCTTGCAGCTGCATGATGAGAAAAATGTAAATACGCCTGCAGACTGGCAGCCGGGGGATGATGTGGTGTTAGGCGCGCC
>CADBMP010000037.1 GCA_902795775.1 uncultured Lachnospiraceae bacterium
GGACTTATGATATCTGCCTAAAATCTTGCATATATGGATTTTTGGCAGATATCATTTAGTCCAGATTATTAAAAAACGATATATTAGAAGTGTGTGTTTATTATATTCACAGGCTTTTGACTGTGGAAAAAAATTCTTAGACCATTGTATCAATGTACAGTACACTTGAACAGTTGAGTTTTAAAAAGAAAAACCAATTATAAAGGAGTAATTTAAATATGGGATGTAATTATTTTATTGAGGGATTACAAGGAGCAGGCAAAAGTATGTATGTGAAATATTTATCTGAAAAATTAGGACATGAAGATTATCACGTATTTCGGGAGGGAGATTATTCGCCGATTGAGCTCGCATGGTGTGCTTATTTAGATGAAAACCAGTATGAATCGGTATTGGAAAAGTATTCTAAAATCAGAAAAGAAATACGTGAAAAAACATTTAAGGAAAATGATAAGTATATTGTCTGTTATACCAGGATTTTAACAGATGAGCCGGATTTCCATAAATATATGGAACAGTATGAGATTTATAATGGAAATAAAAGCCTAGAAAAATATGAAACGATAATCTACAACCGGTATCGTCATTGGACAGGAGAAAATGAAATCTTTGAATGTTCCCTCTTACAGAATATTGTGGAAAATGATATATTATTTTATGAGATGTCAGATGACAGGATCCTTGAGTTTTACAAGAAACTGTCAACAGTTTTGTCTGACAGGGAATATCAGATTATCTATTTAGTCACAGAGGATATCAGAAAAAACATTGAACTGGTCAAAAAGGAGAGATGTGATGAGAATGGAAATGAAATTTGGTTTCAATTACTGATGAATTATATTGAAAATTCTCCATATGGAATTAGACATCATTTGAAGGGAGAAGAAAGCCTGCTGAAACATTTGAAACATCGACAGAATTTAGAACAAAGAATTTTAGAAGAAATTTTTTCAGAACATGTTACTTATATACAGTCAAAGTCCTGGTAGAGTAGTATTAAAATTATAAAACTTTGGAACTGAAAATGTATATTACTGTTTACAACTACGCTGTTCTAGTATTGAGGTTTTTTATTATCTGGACTTATGATATCTGCCTAAAATCTTGCATATATGGATTTTTGGTAGATATCATTTTATCGAGGTTATTAAAAAACGATATCTTAGTTTATATGTCCAATTAATTATAAAATTTATTTGAAAAAATATGAATATAATATTAAATAATGTTAAAAAAAATGTTTCACGTGAAACAAATTATTAAAATAGGAGATAAAAATGAAAATAACAATTATTCATGGACAAAGCCATAAGGGTTCAACTTATCATGTTGCAAAAATCCTTTCTGAAAAGATTGGAGGGGAGGTAACAGAGTTTTTTCTTCCGAAGGATTTTTCTTCCTTTTGTGTGGGATGCATAAGATGCTTTGGAGAATCTGAAACACTTTGTCCACATTATGAAAGCTTAAAACCAATAACAAAGGCATTGGATGAAGCAGATGTAATTATTCTGGCAAGTCCGGTGTATGTGTATCATGCGACTGGAGCAATGAAAGCACTTTTGGATCATTATGGATACCGCTGGATGGTTCACCGTCCGGAGGAAAAAATGTTTCAAAAGCAGGGAGTGTGTATTTCCACAGCAGCGGGTGCAGGAATGAAAAGTACAAATAAGGATATGAAGGATAGCCTGTTCTTCTGGGGGATTGGAAAAATATATCAGATAGGAGTTGCTATTGCAGCGGTTTCATGGGAAAATGTGAATGAAAAAAAGAGAAAAAAGATTGAAAAGGAAACAACAAAAATAGCAAATAAGATTAAAAAAAGAAATGGGAGAGTAAGGGTATCTTTAAAGACCAAAATGTTTTTTAATATCATGCGGATGATTCAAAAAAGTGGATGGAATGAAACAGACGTAAGGTATTGGAAAGAAAAAGGGTGGGATCAGAAAAAAAGACCCTATAAGTAACGAAGTTTTTCATAAATTCGACTTGTTTTTGGTTTCAAAAATCATTGTAAAAAACAACACAAGTATTGTGGTTTTTAATAAAATGAACTTATGATATCTGCCTAAAATCTTGCATATATGGATTTTTGGCAGATATCAATTTGTTTAGATAATTAAAAAATATCTAGTATATCGGTTTTTAATAAACTTGACAAAACGATATCTGCCAAAAGTCCATTTATTAACGAATTTGGACAGATATCGTAAGTCGAACAAATTAACAACTTTAATACTAGATATTGTTTGCAGACTGAACTGTATCTAAAATAATGGAAAAAACCGTAAACTCTGCATCAGATTCCACAGTAATTTTTCCATTGTTTTTTTCAACAAGTGACTTTGCAATCGAAAGCCCAAGTCCAAAACTGTTTTCATTATACTTTCTGGAAGAATCTGCTTTATAAAATCGGTTGAAAATTTGTGGGAGAGCATCAGGTGGAATTGGTGTTCCTGTATTTTTGATTTGAATTATAATCTGCCTGATGTCCCGCAGCTTTTTTTTCTGTATGTTTTCTTTTACGTTTATGATGACTGTTCCATGGTCGTTTGTGTATTTCAGGGCATTATCCAAAAGAATGCCTGCTGCTTGTTTGATATCCTCCGGTATTCCATATGCTGTTATGTCATTTGGTATCTCTACCAGATATGTGAGTCCCATTTCAAAAGCAACACTTTCAAAAGGAAGTGCAGTCTCCAAAAGAACGTCTGATAGATTGAAAGATATAAACTTTGTTTTTGCAGAAGTTTCCTCCATTTCATAATCCAGTCTGGATAAGACAAGTAAAGAATTGATTAAATCTGCCATGCGTTTTCCTTCTTCTTTTAGATAATTCATAAAACGGTTGTCACCAAATTCCTTTTCTAAAACAGAGATATTTGCTAATATTACGGATATTGGAGTTTTTAATTCATGGCTTGCATCAGCAATAAATTGTTTTTGCACCATGAGAGTTTCTTCTACTGGCTGTGCAATTTTAATGGATATTTTTTTGGCAATAAATGCAAAAAGAATACCGGCAGCAATAAGACCAATGAACGAACTGATAAATAACAAAATAATATCCATATTGATATAAGCGGAATCCAAAACGGCGGCAAGCTGGAAGGTGTCATATTTTTTGTATAAAAATTTCATTCCATGATAACGTCCCCTGTCAGAGTTATTTTCTGTAATATAATGAATCAATGCTGACCGGTCATTTTCTGAAGTATCCTCCAAAAAACCGGAATAATTTAAAACAGTATTATCAGAAGAAAGACGGATCAGGGCAATTTCACCGGAAACAAGATTATTGATTATTTCGGTCGTATCTTTATTTCGTTTGTGTTTTTCTTTTTTTTCAAAATCAGAAAATGTTTTTTTGCCGGAAAGAAAAATATGGTTTTGTTTAAAATCATCTGAATCAGACTTGTTATCTGGCTTAAATGACTGATCAAATAATAAACTTTCTTCTGCAGAATCCATGATGGAGGATAACATCTGCCATTCTTTCTGATCATATTGAAAATATTTGAAAAGATTAAATATGAGTAAAATCAGGAAAAGGACACTCAATGCACTAAGCTCAATGCTCCAGAAAATATTTCTGCGAAGTTTTTTCATGTGGACCTCCAATCTGTTATTTTTTAGACAAAGTAGTGTATCGTTTATTCATAATAGGACTGATTGATATCTGCCATAAATTCATATATAGGATTTTAGGCAGAGAATCATAAGTTAAGTATCTGTTAAAGTATAAAATATTTTAGGTGGAGATTCATAAATCCGGCTGATATAAAAACATTTTATTTTGAGTTTTTGGTGTAGTTTATTTTCTGCAGCAAATATCCTACGCCGCGGACGGATTGAATTTTCACTTGAGCACCAGTGAATTTTATTTTTTTACGAAGAAAGGATATGTAAACATCCACATTATTATACTCTGCATCAGAATCAAAGCCCCAGACTTTTTCAGTAATCTGGTTTCTGGACAAAACGATTTCTGTGTTGTGCATCATATATTCCAAAATCTGAAATTCTTTAGTACCAAGTTTAATTTTTTTCCCGGTATTGTTTGAAGAAATCTCATAAGTCTTAAGATTTAATTCTAAATCCCCACTCTGTAAAATATGGTCAATGGTGACTTGATGAAACCTTCTGGAAAGCATACGGATTCTGGCAAAAAGCTCTTCCATCTCAAAAGGTTTTGTCAGGTAATCATCTGCCCCGCTGTCCATGCCATGAATTTTGTCGTGCAGGGTATCCCTTGCTGTTAAAAGGATGATTGGTATTCTGTTGTTTTCTTTTCGCAAGGAAGAGAGGATTTCTAATCCATTTATTTTTGGAAGCATAATGTCTAAAATGACTAAGTCGTATATTCCTGTATGAATCAGGTCAAGTCCCCATTCGCCATCAGGTGCTCCTTCGGCAGAGTAGCCTTCATCCGTCAGGGATTTAATCAGTGCTTCCCTAAGACCGGTTTCGTCTTCAACAATTAAAATATTCATAGGAAGTTCCTCCTTTGTCTTTTGCTGCAATAAAAAGCAGAATTCTAAAAGCAGCTCCATCTGCAGACGACAAATAATTTTTGAAATTTTATAAATAGTATAACACAAACATTGAAAAAAAATGGAAAAAAGAATTTTTCAATGTTTTTTCAATAAAACAATTATATATTTTGGGTAAATAAAAAATAAGAGAGGGGGAAAAAGATTTCAATAAAATTCAGATGCATGTGTGACATATAGAAAGAAAGAGTACAAGGATATGTAGAAAAGTTAAATGCATATGAAAAATGCAGAAGGATGGAAAAGTAACAAGGATATGTAGAAATATTA
>CADBMP010000038.1 GCA_902795775.1 uncultured Lachnospiraceae bacterium
ATATACACCGCTTTCATCTCTTCCAAAGTCATCATTTCTATTCCCGTCCTTCCTGAGGACCCTTTTCAAATCTTTAATGTTCATAATGTCCTCTTATTTCTGCGGATTGCCAAAAGCGCATCCATATCACCGTGCCCTATCTCCTGCTCCAGAGCCTTGATGATCTTGTCCTTTCTATTCAAAAAATCAGGGCCGGACAGATGAATGCCGGAGGTATGGTGGGTATTGAAATAGCAGTCACAGGTCAGATGTTCTACGAAGACCTTTAATTCGATCAGCATCTCCTTCTCCGTGAGCGGAGTAAACTCACCACGCTCTGCTTCCTCCAGTAACGGAGTTCCCGGGAACAGCGTCAATCCGCCGGTTCCGACAAGGATCGGTTTACATTTGCTGAAAAGCTCCGCCGAGTGAATGGCATGATCCATGCTGTGTTCCTTCCCGGCAACGCCATTTAGGAAACAAAGCCAGAAGTCGATCCCTGCTTCCGTGAGCTTTGCGCACTACTCGGTAATATCTGCCGCGCTGCACTTCTTATCGATGCGGTCAAGAGTCCAGTCGTCACCGCTTTCCGACCCAAGCGATATTTCACGGAGTCCCAGTTCCTTAAGCGACTTAAGCTGTTCCACAGTCTTATTCTTTATATCCGTCACCCTGGTACATGCATATATGTACTCCATCTTCGGGAGATATTTATTGATCATCTCTAAGATGGGCATGAGTTTGTCATAGGTCATGCAAAGGGGATTCGCTGAAAGAAGCTGGATCGTCTTTGCGTTCGGATCCGTTTCCGCAAGTTCCTTAAGGTCCTCTTCGATCCACTCCATAGGAGACATCTTAAACGGGACATCTTTATACATCGTGCAAAATTTGCACTTATTATGCGTACACCCTTGCGTTATCTCTAAAAGCGGCCATGTAGGCCAGTAGGGATTTCTGTATACGGTTCCTGTAAAATGCATAAAGCCTCCTTACTCCGCAAACGGTGCGGCAAGTTCATTTACGATATCTTCACAGGCATCGATACTCTTTATCAGACCGGTGAGGTTATTTACCGTATTGACTCCTGCATCCAGATCTCCCTTATACATGCCATAGAAGAAGCTGCCCTGCGGAGGATTCATGTCACCGCGTTTGTTCGCCTCAACGCCTTCCTTGCCATACTTGTGCGGCGTTGTGCGCCAGCGGGCAAAGCCGTCCTGCTGAGTATAAACCAGAAAATCATCCGGATGCGTGTCCATGATATCCTTCTTCACATTGTCTGCGGCACGGCATTCTTTCGAAAGGATAAAACGTGTGCCAACAAAGACGCCTTCCGCTCCGACCACCTTTGCAGCTCTCGCCATTTTTTCATTTACGATCCCGCCTGCAGCAAGCACAGGGATGGAAACATATTCTGAAAGAAGGGCCGTTGCAGCTGTTGTACCTGTTGTGAGAGAAGGCATGCATCCGCCCTCATCGCATCCGGTCGCAACTATAATATCCGCACCGCCTTTTTCCGTCTCGATTGCGCCACGCACACTCGGATTCGATTCTCTTGCGATGATTACAAAACCATCCTTTTTCCACTGTCTGTACTCATCGGGTGCAATGCTTCCAACGGCTACAAGTACCTTTACGCCCTCCGCTGTGGCAAGTTCGTTCATCGTCTTGGAGAAGCCATAAGGATCCATATCAGAAGGGAACACATTAATGCCAAAAGGCTTATCAGTCAGTTCCTGCGTCCTGCGGATTGCCTTTCTCATTTCTTCCACAGTCTCCTCCACCGTTGTTACCATTTCCGTAGAGCCGGCACTGGTTCCGAGTACACCAAGCCCTCCGGCATTCGATACGGCAGCGACCAGTTCACCTGTCCAGTTTCTCCTGCTCCACTGGTCTTGAATCAAAAAACCGTTCTGAATATCTGTTCTTCGCAAGTTCTAAAAAATCCATATCATCCCGCCTTTCCAGGCTATTTGCCCTGTCTTATGAGCACAGTGTAAACTATCCTCTTGAATAATCCAACATACAGAAGTAAAATATTGATAGATTTTCTTACATATTTTCATTTCTGTAAGAAAAGGAGGTGCAAAATGGCTGAAAGAACAAAGATATGGATCGCCAATACTATGAAAAAGCTCATGGCAAAGAAACCAATAGAGAAGATCCGTGTAACGGAAATATGCCGGGAAGCAGAGATTGAACGCCCCACTTTTTATTATCACTTCAAGGACAAATATGACCTGGTAGCATGGGTATTCTTTCATGATGCATTTGAAACAGATGTGATTTCTTTGAACTCCGCTGCAGACAGCATGAACAAAATGCGGAACGATTTTATTTTCTACAAACGTGCTTACGAAGATACATCCCAGAATCCTCTATGGCAGTACATGCTTGAATACTTCGCAGACAGATATTCACAGGAAGCCCTGCGTCTTCTTGAAAAGGACTCCCTTGACATTCAACTCAAATACAGCATTCGGCTTTATTGCTATGGTGCCGTTGGTATGACCCGCGAATGGCTATTGACCGACAACATAACGCCTGCAGAAACAATAGTGGCGATGATGTTCTCCTCAATGCCTGAAAACCTACGAAGCATTTTCTTCAAAGATACACA
>CADBMP010000039.1 GCA_902795775.1 uncultured Lachnospiraceae bacterium
ATTTCGGGATTTATGATGAAGGAGCGGATTACGGAGCCGGTAAACAGATTGGCAGCCCCTTTTCTTTCCGTTTTTTTTGGAATTCCGCATTACATGTGCTATCCGGTGGTCATAGGCTTTCTTTCCGGCTTTCCTCTTGGCGCAAAGGTGACGGGACAGATGTATATGGAACAGGAAATTACAAAAGAGGAGGCAGAGTATCTCCTTTCTTTTTGTAATAATGCAAGCCCAATGTTCTTAACAGGTTTTGTAGGGGTGGAGTGTCTTCGTTTGAAGATGCCGGTAGAGATTTTTTTATTTATCCTTTTTTCTGCATGGATTTCTTCGTTCTTTTCCAGAAGGAAATATTACCGGAAAACATATTCCGAAACAGCGGGGAAGCTTCGTCATGCAAGACAGCCGCATACCGGAATTGTGGAGGCACTGGACGGGAGTATCATGGACTCTTTTGTTACCATGGCAAAAATTGGTGGATATATTCTTTTGTTTTCCATTCTGATACGGATCATTCTTGATTTTGTGCCTGTCGATCATTCATTGAAATATATCCTGATTGGTCTTTTGGAGGTTACGGCTGGTGGAAAGGTATTTTCCGGGATTTCCCTGGTTCCATGGCTGAAATACAGTATTTTTGTGGGACTTTGTGCCTTTGGCGGCATTTCCAGTGTCTTTCAGACTGCGAGTGTATTAAGAAAGTCCGGGTTATCTTTAAAGGGATATGTGTGCGCAAAGTGCCGTCAGTGCATCATTGCTTTTGTACTTAGTGCACTTGTTACACTTTACAAATTCATATTCGTGTAACACGTCATTTTTAAGGTCTGGTTCTGCTGCAGGCATGTGTGAAATGTAACGCACACATTTACGATTTCCATGACATTTACAGGATTGGTCTTTACACAGTAAGCCGGTTAGTGGTAAAATATATAACAGTGTTATTGCGAATAACATACAGATGGATAAGTGAACAGGGAGGTCGTTTAAATCATGGAAAGAAAAAATATCTGGGAAAAATATACGGAAGAAGATCTGGAAAGGTTAGAGGATATTGGAAAGCGGTATATAGAATTTTTGAGCACCTGCAAGACGGAACGGGAATGTACGGAGGAAATTGTAGAACAGGCAAAGAAGGCCGGATATGAGGATCTGGAGGAAATCATTCGTGACGGCAGAAAGCTGAAACCGGGGGACAAAGTCTACGCTGTATGCATGAAAAAAGCAGTTGCAATGTTCTGTATCGGGAAAAAGCCTTTAGAGGAGGGCATGAATATATTAGGTGCGCACATTGATTCCCCAAGGCTGGATATCAAGCAGAATCCATTATATGAGGATGGGGAAATGGTATATCTGGACACGCATTATTACGGTGGTATTAAAAAATACCAGTGGGTGGCACTTCCTCTTGCCATTCATGGCGTGGTGGTAAAAAAGACTGGTGAAACCATCCGGATTTGTGTTGGTGAGAAGGAAGACGACCCTGTATTTTGTGTTTCTGACCTTCTCATTCATCTGGCATCTGAGCAGATGGACAAGAAGGCTTCCAAAGTAGTCGAAGGGGAAAATTTAGATGTCCTGATTGGGAGCAGGCCGCTTACGGGAGAAAAGAAGAAGGCGGTCCAGGCAAATATGTTGAAGCTTTTGAAAGAGGAGTACGGCATCAGTGAAGAGGATTTTATTTCTGCAGAGCTTGAAGTGGTTCCGGCAGGACGCGCAAGAGAACTTGGATTTGACAGGAGCATGGTGCTTTCTTACGGTCAGGATGACAGGGTATGTGCCTTCACTTCTTTTGATGCCATGTTAAAGACAGAGGCACCGGAAACAACTTCCTGCTGCCTTTTGGTGGACAAGGAAGAAATCGGCAGCGTGGGTGCTACGGGAATGCGTTCCCATTTTTTTGAAAACGTGGTGGCGGAGATTCTCAATTCCATGGGAAATTACAGTGAGCTTATCCTGCGCCGTACATTGAAGAACAGCCGGATGCTTTCTTCTGATGTAAATGCAGGCTTTGACCCGCTTTATGCATCCTCCTTTGAAAAGAACAATGCATCTTATTTGGGATATGGTGTTGTGTTCAGTAAATTTACAGGGAGCCGGGGAAAGTCAGGTTCTAATGATGCCAATGCAGAATATCTGGCAAAGCTGCGTGAGATTATGGACCGGAATCATGTTTATTTTCAGACGGCAGAGCTTGGCAAGGTAGATATCGGGGGAGGCGGTACCATCGCTTACATATTGTCCTTGTACGGGATGGAGGTCATTGACTGCGGAGTGGCAGTACTTAGCATGCACGCACCATGGGAGGCAACGAGCAAGGCTGATATTTATGAGGCATGGAAATGCTACCGGGCATTTTTGGAAAATGCGTAACCGGGGCGTTGAAGATGAGCGTCATATAAAATGATTATGGGGACCGGGAGGAAAAAAGATGAAAAAAAAGTGGATGGTTTTGGGGCTGTGTGGCATATTGGCAGGGGTATTATCCACCGGCTGTGAAAACATTGGCGGACCGGAGAAGAAAAAGGTGATTGCGATTGCCATGCCTTCACAGACGCTGGAGCGTTGGAACAGGGATGGCTCGTTCATGAAGAAGGCATTTGAAAACGATGGCTGTAAGGTCATCTTAAATTATTCCGATAATGACCCTGTCAGGCAGCAGAAGGATATTGAACGAATGCTGGAGGAAAAGCCGGATATTCTGATTGTGACTGCTGTTGACTGTGAAAGCATTTCAGAGGTTTTAAAAGATGTGAAGATTCCTGTGATTTCTTATGACAGGCTGTTGCGGAATACGGATACAGTTTCGTATTATGTTTCTTATGACAATTATAAGGTAGGCAAGCTCCAGGGGGATTATATCATTGATGCCCTGAATCTTGGAAGTACCGGGAAGAAGACCTTTAATATGGAAATAATGCAGGGGGATCCTGCGGATAATAATGCCTTGTATTATTATAATGGAGCCATGAATTCTTTAAAAAAATTTATTGACGGTGGTGTGATCAAGGTACCTTCCGGGCAGCTGTCATATACTCAGACCGGAATTTCCGGCTGGGATACTGCCAGGGCAAGGGAACGGATGCAGAACATTTTAAAAAAGAATTACAAAAAAGGAAAGAATCTTGACATTGCACTTTGTGCCAATGATTCTACTGCACTGGGCGTAACCCAGGCGTTGGTGGCCGGGTATAAGGGAGAGAAGTTTCCTTTGATTACCGGACAGGATGGAGATGAGGAAAATTTAAAAAATCTTCTGGAAGATAAACAGTCCATGACGGTCTACAAATCCTTAAAAAAAGAAGGACTGGTCACGTATGAGCTGGCAAAGCAGATTCTTTCCGGTAAGGAGCCGGGAGCAAATTTCTGCAAACAGGTAAAGGAAATCTGTGAGGTGTCTTTTAATATCGAAAGCTATGATAACGGTGTGTTCAAGGTGCCTTCTTTTCTTTTGACGCCGCAGGTGGTAACGAAGAAAAATTATAAACAGGTTCTGCTGGATACAGGCGAGTATAAGGAGCGGGACGGTTATCTGGAAGCAGTGGAGTAAAAGGAAAATCCGTTGTATCAGGAAAGGAAAAAAAGCTTTTTAAGGAGGTTCCTGTAATAACGTGTATCTCTGGCAGCTGCGGTTTCATCTGCCAGGATGGGGAACTGGTACAGCAGGGTATTGTTCAGGTAATATTTTTCGTAGCCGACAATATCG
>CADBMP010000040.1 GCA_902795775.1 uncultured Lachnospiraceae bacterium
CAGAAGACCTTCTTTACGGGCTACATTGGAAAGATTTACAATGTTTCCAATGACCTCTGCCTCATTCATATTCTGTACCTTGAATGCGATTCCACAGGACTTGATACATGCCACGAAATCAGGAATGCTCTTTGCCTGCATCAACATACAGCAGGTAGAACCACCGATCGTGATCAAAATGGACACCGTATCACCAAAGTGACCAAGAGCCGCCATTCCTTCATTACCTGTGACGATTCCTAAGAATACCATGAGCGCACACACAATTAAACCAATTAATGTCGTAATATCCAAGATTCACACACCACCTTATGTATTTTTTATATTACACTCCACATACCGGTGTTCATGCCGGAAACAGCCTCCACACTTATAAACACGAATATCTGAAGTATAAATTTTGTATCCAGAGCTTCTTAAAGGTTATGGAGAACAACCTCTTATTCTGCTCTTTCAGAAACTTTTTCTGTCGGGAGAACAGAATTGCACTCTTTCCTATATAATATTACTAGATTTTTTATCATCTGTCTACTTTCTTTTACAATTATTTTCTTCCCGGTCGTAAGAGAAATCACCGTATCCGGTGTTTCTTCTATGGTTTCAATCAGATCTGAATTGATTGTAATCTGTTTTCCGGTCATTTTGGTAACATCAATCATAACCCTCCTCCTGTTATTTCCCTGCACTTCAAGCAAACGAAAAAATGCCCGCCGCCAAAAGCCTATAATATAATTATTATTTTCCGATACTGTCCATATTTTTAGGACAGCAAAATCGTGAAACAAATGTATTATACCATAAAGTGATTAGATAAGAAAAGAGATTTTCGCAAATTTCTTAAAAAAGAAAAAATTACCATTATAATGATAATCAAATCCCTCTGCTTTCTGATATAAAACAAGCCCCTTAAAACAAGGGGCTCCTTTATAAGTAATCTATGCTCACCTCCAAAACAAATGCAAAAGGACAGGGCAAACGCCCCATCCTTCTGTAAAAAATATCTTAATCCCTAAATTAACGCTTCAAGTTCACAAGCTCCTCCAAGAGCGAATCTGAAGTAGTGATGATACGGGAGTTCGCCTGAAAACCACGCTGTGTGATAATCATGGTGGTAAACTCGTTTGCAAGGTCTACGTTCGACATCTCCAGTGCTCCAACAGTGAAAGAACCGGTCAGAAGAATTTCTTCACCGACACCGTTAAAGGTACCTGAGTTCAGTGATGCGGCAAACAGGCTGTTTCCGACTTCCTCCAAACCGGACGGGTTCGAGAACGTGGCTACCGCAATCTGTGCCAAACACTTCTTCATACCATTATTATAAGAACCCCAGACTTTTCCTTCTTTATCCACAGAAAGCCCCGTCATATTACCTGCAGGACAACCAGCCCCAGAACCACCCACACCTTTCTCATACGAAAGTTTTGATGTTCCACCTTGAGAATATTGGGAAAGAGAACTGAACCAGACATTCAAAGCACCGTTTCCATTTGCATCTTCCTGAAGGAAAGTAGTATTTTCATTTTTATTTGCTCCTGCTACCCTGTCTTTTCCTACATTGACCGGCACTGGTCCAACAATAGAAAAGCTTAATGCATTTCCGGCATATTCATATCCGCTAACAGGACTGACCGGGCTTCCTGCCTGTCCGACACCCATGTCAAGAACAAAATTACCTGTTGAACTGTTAAAACATAATTTCAACAACTCATCTGCGGTTGCATGTAAGGTACATTCTCCTGTATTTTGGTCAATATCTCCATCTTTTGCCTTGATTTCTTTACCACCTAACTTCACTGAACAATCACCATTTCCTGAATATTTTATTTTTCCAGTATTCGGATCTGTCTCTTTTAACACGAAAATTGATTCAGAATTGGAATCTAATACATCCTCCACACGCACATCATATGTAGCCGTACCCGCGGTCTGTTTTGGATTTTTTGTAATACGCAGCTTTACAGTATAAAGCTGACCGACTTTATCATAAAACGCAAAAGTAATAACCTCACCGCCCTCTTTTGGTACATCACCTTCATAAGTCGCTGAGATATCAGGGTCATTCGGGTCAATATTTCCAGTCAGCGTAATATCTGATGTTGCAACCGGCTCATAATACATATTATCCGGTCCCATAACCTTTAACGGCTGTGCCGTATTCTTCATTACAACGCCCTTATCATCTGCATACCATCCCATAATGGTGGCACCGTTTGTGGTACAGTACAAGTTTCCTGCCTCATCCACATTCATGGCACCTGATTTCGTGAATCTCGTCTCCCCGTTTGAACTGACGATCAGAAAAGACTCACCGTTAATTGCCACATCCAGTGCACGATTCGTGGTGGAAGGACCACCCTGCTCGGTAATGTTTACCTGAATTGCCGCCACCTGTGAACCAAGACCAATCTGCTTTGCATTCGTACCGGCAGTTCCCATGTCTGCATTTGGTCCGGTGGAACCAGAAGTCGTCTGATAAAACGTATCTGCAAAGTTTACGCTACTTGACTTAAAACCTGCGGTATTTACGTTTGCAATATTATTACCAATTACATCCATTCTCGTCTGGTGCGTCTTTAATCCTGCAACACCAGAAAAAAGTGATCTCATCATAATATTTGTCCTCCTAAATCTGTTGCATTGGGAGTTCTTTGGGCTTCTCTGTCAGTCAAAGCCCTGTGCTTCCTTAAGAGGTCCGGCACATTTCCCAAACTGTTTTTTAGTCTACCATATCCTGTCAAAAAATGCACGCTTTTTTTGACATTATTTTCTATTTCTGTTCCTGTTATAACTGCTCTGCCTTTTTACGGTTCTTGCCACAGTCCCTTTTTTGAACAGAACCGGTCCAAGGTTTTAGCTGATGACCGCTCCATCAATATTCGTAAAGATGGAATCCGTCATATCATTTACTGCTGTAATGACGGTATTACTCCTCACATTTACAATAAATGCAAGATTATCTACCATTACTAAAGACTCCTGAATTCCTTTTTCCCTAGCCTTTGTGGTGCCATTTTCCAACCGCTCCATCTGCTCCGCAGAAAGATTGATATTCCTTGTGGTCAGTCTGGCGTTCGCATGTTTTGAAAACTTAAGATTCTTCGTTTGTGTCTGACTAAGAATCTCATCAAATGAGTTTTCAGGCTTTTGGGATTTTTCTGCTTTAGGAGCGTTCTTTAAAAGCCTGCCTGCCATCTGGTCAATGGAAGCATAACCTTCACGAAAGCTTTTATGTACACCTTCCTGTAATCTCTGCATCTTCATCCCCACCTTTCTCATATTCTCCTGCCAGACGAAACATTCCTCCGGCATTTAAATCTTAAATATCTCCTGTACCGGAATTTCCATTTCCTGAAGAAGTGCCCTCATCTGAAGAAGTACCTTCACCGGAATCTCCATCCCCGTTTGAAACAGGTTTTACTCCCTTTACTACCAATGTAACATTTTCATAATCAACGGTCTTGTTTGAATCATCAAAACCAAGTGCCACATAATACTCGCCAGCATCTAAATTCTTTAAAAATTCCCTGCTGATGGTCAGCGTGCCTTCTTTATAGCTCAGATATTTTAAATCCACCGTATAAGTGTTCTCTGAATTATTCTTATCTGAAATCACCACTGAGAAACCACTTGCCTTATATCCTTTTTCTCCAAGGGAAATTCCCGATACCAGCACATCAAGCGGTGCCCCATGCAGGAATTCCAATTTCTGCTGAGCTACCTTTGGTAAAAGTCCGGAAATTACAAAGCTTTCATCTAACACCTGTACCACATCACTGTATGCAAACTCTGCCCCGTCAATGGATACATAAGCCTCCCCATTCCTGATGGTCACATAATCCACATATCCCTGCTTTTCTTTTGTTTCGCCAAGCTCTGTGGTCTCCCTTACCAGTACCTGCCTTCCAACCAGATTATATGCTGTGCTGTTCCCCATGGTGCTGTTTAAGTTCTGCATCTGCTCCAGCTCACTGAACTGTGCAAGCTGTGCCACATATTCTGTATTGTCTGCCGGGTCTAACGGATCCTGATACTGCATCTGCGTCACTAAGAGGAGAAGAAAGTCTTCCTTTCCCAATGTGTCATTTGTATTTCTTTTCGGCTTTTGCGATGTCTCTGAAATATTCACTTTATTGTCTATGACATCTGCCATTAAGTTTGTATCTGCCATGTTTTCCTCCTTTCGGATTCTGCGTTTTTATTACATTCCATTTTTCACCTTTATCTGATGTATTTTCTTTACTTTACATGCACACCGTTTAGGCTTTTACGCTGTAAAGTCTATGCTGCTTCCTCTGTCACGCATGACGCTCCGTCTGACTTCTTCTGCACTCTTTTCTTTGCTTTCAGGCTCATCTTCCTCTGCCACATCAAAATCAAAGTTTTTCTTTCCCTTTTTTGCCATTTCTTCTTTCCACTGACGCTCCGCTTCTCCGCCCGGTGCAAAATCAAAATTGGAAATCTGTACATCTACTGCTTCTACCTTGATGTTCTTTGCTTCTAAGTTTTCCCTTAATGTGAACATCTGGCTTTCCAGTGCCTGTCTGGCATCTTCTGTCTGTACGCGGAATGTGGCTGTCATGACGCCTTCCTTTGCCGATACTGTCAAAAGCACTTTTCCCAGGCTCTCCGGATTCAGCTGCATCTCCAGTCTTGTGACCCCTTCACTTAACGAGCTCCTCATCTGCTCGCTGACCTGACGTGTAATATCCAGTGCCTGCAGCATACGTGCTGAACTCTGGAAGCTTGCCTCTGCGATTTTCCCTATGTTCCCCTGCTGTACCGGATGATGTGCATTCACAGAAAACAGCGGTGTCTGCTCATGCTCTGTGGATCTAAGCTCTTTCAAGTCCTCTGCTTCGTCTCTGCCTGTAAAAAACTCCTCCCCTGAGCTTTCTGTGTCTCCCGAATCAGCCGTATCCTCTGCGTCTGCTCCTGAAACAGCTTTTGTAAAAGAAACATCTTCATCGCCCGTTCTGCCATCTGACAGATTCATTCCGGAATTTTCAGACGACTCTTTGTTTTCCTGCTTTCCTTCCGTA
>CADBMP010000041.1 GCA_902795775.1 uncultured Lachnospiraceae bacterium
CCAGCGCAGGTTTTTTGCGCATAACTGAGTTTGCTGTTTTTGCAAACTCCAAATGGCTCGTGCGGAGCACGAGACTATTATACCATAGTTTTTACGGAATAGCTATATTTTTTTTAACTTTGCAAAAGAAGCTTTCATTTTTTTTGTCATGCCGTTGTCGAATTCCACCGTAAGGAAGAAATCATTTCCCTGGTCCGTAACATCGGTAATGCTCCCTGTGCCAAAACGGGCATGGGATACTTTCTCGCCAATCTCATACCGGTCTGTGGCGGCTGCCTTTTGGCCGGAAGAAAAGCCCTTAGAAATCAAAGGATTATTTTCCAAAAGCGAAGCATCTGCTTTTGAAACAGCCGTCTTTGCCTTCCGGCTGGTCCCTGAACTTCCGCTGGAACCATAATTCGTGGCAAGAGTCGGAGAATAACGCTTTTGCTTCTTTTGTTTTTCAAAAATGCTGTCCTGTTTTTGGGACCCCGCAGAATGGGAAGGGTCATTCCCTGCCCGGAATTGTTCGGAAACATTTCCTTTGGCTGCTGTCCCCTGGGACAGCAGATATCTTGGAATTTCACTGATAAATATGGAGGGTTTATAATATTTTTGTTCTCCGTTCCGGAAACGCATGCGTGCGGAGCTAAGGGACAGCTTTTTCTGTGCCCTGGTAATTCCGACATAACAGAGACGGCGTTCTTCCTCCATTTCCTCCGGGTCTTCCTCTGCCATATATCCCGGAAAAATTCCGTTTTCCATGCCGGTCAGGTAAACATAAGGGAACTCTAAGCCCTTTGCACTGTGCAGGGTCATCAAAAGAACTAAATCTGTGGTATCATCCACCGTATCAATATCAGCAACAAGTGCCACATCCTCTAAAAATCCGCCCAGTGTTGGTTCTTCTTCGCAGTTTTCTTCGTATACGACCAGCTTGTTGATCAGCTCTTCAATATTTTCGATACGGTTTCTGGCATCCTCCGTATCTTCTTCCTCTAAAAGCCTGACATATCCGGTGTCTTCAATGACCTTACGGAGGACATCCTCCAGACTGTTCTTTGGATCTGCCAGCATTCGTTTGAAGGATTCAATTAAGCTTACAAAAGAGCCGAGTTTTGCCCTGCTCCGGTCGATGCCGTCAATGTATTCATAGCTTTCCAGTGCGTTATAAAAGCTGATTTCATGAACCGCGGCATAATTCGTGATGCGGTCTACGGTAGTCAGTCCAATCCCTCGTTTTGGAATATTTAAGATTCTTCTGACGCTTAAGTCATCCTGCCCGTTTTCAATGGTACGAAGATATGCCAGAAGATCCTTTATTTCTTTACGCTGGTAAAAGTTTACGGCTCCCACGATACGGTAAGGGATGTTTCTCATGACCAGTTTTTCTTCAAAAATACGGGACTGTGCATTTGTCCGGTACAAAATGGCAAAGTCCTTATATTCTGCAAGACCGTCCTGCTGTGCCCTGGCAATTTCCTCTGTAATGCGGTCTGCTTCCTCGTATTCATTGGCAAACTGGGTGTAATGGATGGTATCCCCTTTGTCTTTTTTGGTCCAGAGAGATTTTTCCTTTCTGACCTGGTTATTCTGGATCACAGCGTTTGCCGCATCTAAAATGTTTCCGGTGGAGCGGTAGTTTTCTTCCAGTTTGATGACCTTTGTGTCCGGGTACTGGCTTTCAAAATTTAAGATATTATAAATGTTCGCACCGCGGAATTTGTAAATGGACTGGTCATCATCCCCCACGACACAGAGGTTGTGCACGAGGCTGCCGTCGGTTCCGGTCGTATTGGCTAACAGGCTGATGAGCCTGAACTGTGCGGTATTGGTATCCTGATATTCGTCTACCATGATGTAGCGGAAACGGTTCTGGTAGTAGGAGAGGATATCACTGTGGTTTTCAAAAAGCTCAATGGTCTTACAGATTAGGTCATCAAAGTCAAGCGCATTGGAATCATGCAGACGTTTCTGATATTCCCGGTAGCAGCGGGCGCAGATTTCATTGTAATAATCGCCCTGTGCTTTCTGTTCAAATACCTCCGGCGTGACAAGCTCGTCCTTTGCGGCGGAGATGGCACTAAGGATAGAGCGTTCCTTGTATTTCTTTGGATCCAGCTCCAGAAATTTTAAAATGTCACGCATCAGAGCACGCTGGTCGTCGCTGTCATAGATGGTAAAGCTGCGTTCATAGCCCAGAGCTTCTATGTATCGTCTTAAAATGCGGACACAGGTGGAGTGGAATGTGCTGACCCAGATATCGCCTGCCACATCTTCGCCCACAATGGAATCCACACGTTCCCTCATTTCACCGGCAGCTTTGTTGGTAAAGGTAAGTGCTAAGATGTTCCAGGGGTTTACGCCGTATTCACTGATCAGATAAGCGACTCTGTGCGTGAGGACGCGCGTTTTTCCGGAGCCGGCACCTGCAAGGATCAAAAGAGGTCCTTCAAAATGCTTTACTGCTTTTTCCTGTTCCGGATTCAATCCGGCTAATATATTTTCTAAGCTCATAGTTTCCTCGTTTCTTTATATTTTATTCAATTTCTGTGTTATAATCATTTATCCTGTATTCCAATTATTTGGGTGGATGGAAGGTTACTGCGTTTTCCTGATAGATCATCACTTTGGAATCCCTGTATTTTTTTGCGCTGGCAAAAAAATCAGTCAGTCCTTCGGCGTCACCGGCGGCAATCAGTTGTTTTGCCTGTTCGATATGTTCTATAAAAGAATCCAGACATTCTAAGATGCAGTCCCTGTTCGTCAGGCAGATATTCTGCCACATTTCCGGCGAGGAAGAAGAGATGCGCGTGACACTGTGAAAGCCTCCTGCGGCAAGCTTTGCATAATAGCCCTTTGTGTCCAGCCTGGAAACGGTTCCGACAAGGGCAGCCGAAAGGACATGCGGCACATGGCTGATTCCTGCAGTGACCTGGTCGTGCGTCAGCGGATCTAAAATCATACATTTTGAACCGGAATTTTTTACGAAGGTTTCCATCCAGGAAATCATTTCAGGGTCTGTGTCCGGAGTTGGTGTCAGGATATAATAATGTTCTTTTAAATATTCCGCGCTGGAATGGGCGTAACCTGTTTTTTCAGAACCAGTCATGGGATGCCCTCCCACGAACTGTCTTTCTAAGCCAAGTTCCTTTATTTTTTCATAAATATTTCCCTTCACGCTGCCCACATCCGTAATCAGACAGTGTTTCTGCAGGTAAGGTGTCACATTTTCCAGATAGGTTACGTTTTTGATAACGGGCGCACACAAAAAAAGCACGTCACATCCGGAGAAGTCTGCAAGCTCTGTGCAGATATTGCTTAACACACCGTCTTTTTTGGCTTCCTCTAAGGCGGGATGGGGTCTGGTCTGATGATAGTTATATGCAAAAATATCACTTTCCGGATATAAATTTCTAAGAGATTTTGCGATGGAGCCGCCAATCAGGCCAAAGCCGATAAAGCCAAAGCGTGTACGGGCGGCGGTCTGTTCCTGTGTATTCGTCATGGTCTACCTCATTTCTGTTCCCCCGGCAGCCGGTTCTTTCCTCGCGGGAATAACGTCCTTCCTTTCATCATTACACCTGAGGGCATGACAGCAGGGGGGATTTTTATAAGTATATTTTAACGGACAAGAGGGGGCGTGTCAAATCATTTGTTTGGGTGATGCGTGAACTGTAACCGATAACGTGCAGCGTCTGCTGCTTCACTTATATGGACACATTTAGGAGAATCTGATATAATAAATCATAGAATCAGAAAAAAAGGGGGGGATGATGGAACGTGGGATAAGGACAAAAAAACAGAAAAACCGCCATATTGCTGCTGCTTCCGGTTCTTGTGTTTTCTCTGCCGGGATGCTCGGCTGCGGAGCGCACAGGCAATGAAAATGACGGCATGGAGGAGGCGGCTGCAGCCGACACCTCACATTATCTGAGGATCATAAGTGATGAGCCTGATACTGCAGACCCGCAGTGCACGGAGGGATATTATGACATTGCGCTTAATGTGTTTGACCGTCTGGTTGAGAACAAGTCAGAGGAGGATGGGAGCAGCAGCTTCGTGCCATCCCTTGCGGATTCATGGGAGATATCCGAGGATGGCCTTACATATGCCTTACATATGCCTTCCATTTGCATAAGGGCGTTACATTCAGCAATGGATCGCCTCTTACATCGTCCGATGTGGAATACACATTAAAAAGGCTTTTGACCCATCCGGATTCTTATGTTGCTGACAGCGGAGAGTTCATCCTCGGCGCAGAGGAGCTTGCAGCCGGAAAAACAGATGAGCTTGAGGGCTTTAAAGCTGTGGATGATTTGAACTTTACCATCACGCTTTCTGCGCCCTATGCTGCATTCCTGGCCATCCTGTCTACACCGGGAGCCTCTATCCTGGATGAGGAGACCACTTTGGCAGCAGGAGACAGGTTTGGCATGGATCCTAAGGTTACGGTGGGAACGGGTTCTTTTATTATAGATGAATGGCGCAAGGGAGATGATATGACGCTTGCTGCCAATAAGAACTGCTGGGCCGGCGCTCCCGGTTGTGACTGGGTGCTCATGCGGTTTGTATATGATGCGGAAGCCCAGCGGCTTATGTTTGAGGAGGGAAAGCTTGATATCCTGGATCTGGAGAGCATGGGAGATGACGCAGAATATTTTATCCGTGGGGATATCTATCAGGACAAGCTGGTACATGGCAGGAGAGTGGGGCTGTCTTTTATTGCGCTCAATGAATCCATAGAGCCTCTGAATGATGTGCGCGTGAGGCGCGCCCTGATGCTGGGGCTGGACCGCAATGCGCTTTTGATGAATGCATACAGCGGCAGGGGAGAACTGGAAAACGGCATCTATCCCCACGGGCTTATTGGATACAATGAAAAGCTCCCGGCAATCACCTATGATCCGCAGGCAGCAAAGAATCTGTTATCCGAGGCCGGCTACACGGATGGTTTTGACCTGGAACTTGATGTGGATGATGAAAATACATATTACTGCAATGAGATCATGGAGCTGGCAGCAGAAAAAAAAAAAAAA
>CADBMP010000042.1 GCA_902795775.1 uncultured Lachnospiraceae bacterium
AGATATTTCCAGGAAAGCGGTGCTCATCATGTGTGCAGATAACGGAATTGTGGAAGAAGGAGTAACGCAGTCCGGTCAGGAGGTGACGCATCTTGTGGCACAGTCCATGGCAAAAAAGCAGTCTTCGGTATGCAGGATGGCACAGACGGCTGGTGCAGATACCATACCGGTAGACATTGGAATGACCAGTAAAAAAGAGATTGCCGGTGTCCTGAACCGGAAGATCCGGTGCGGCACCAGAAATTTTCGCAGGGAACCAGCCATGACGGAGGAAGAAACGGTGCGGGCGATTGCGGCAGGAATGGAGCTTGCTGCATCCTGCAAGGAAAAGGGCATAGGAATCATTGCCACCGGAGAGATGGGTATTGGAAATACCACCACCAGCAGTGCAGTTACAGCGGCATTGTTAAAATGTGATGTCAGCAGGGTTACTGGAAGAGGGGCCGGCCTTGGCGATGAGGGGTTCTTGAAAAAAAAACAGGTGATTGCAGAAGCACTGGAAAAATATGATTTGTTACATGCGGATGCGTTTACGGTGTTAAGAACAGTCGGTGGACTGGATATTGCCGGCCTTGCCGGGGTCTGTGTAGGCGGGGCATATTACCATGTGCCGGTCGTGTTGGACGGGGTCATCAGTCTGGCGGCTGCTCTTGTGGCAGAGCGGATTTTTCCGGGAACCAGGGAATATCTGCTGCCCTCCCACAGTGGAAAGGAGCCGGCTATGCAGATGTTGGCAGAGGCACTTGACCTGGAACCGGTGATTTATGGAGGGTTATCCCTTGGCGAAGGGACCGGTGCAGTCATGATGCTTTCACTGCTGGATCTGGCACTTAGTGTGTATCACGGCGGGGGGACGTTTTCAGAGATTCAGGTGGAGCAGTATGGGAGGTTTGAGACCAGACGAAATGATATCTGAAAAAACGGCAGATGTCATAAGTCCGGCTAATTATAAAACAAACGGTTACAAAAACAAAACAAATGACAGTAAACAGATTTTGACATATAAATAGAAATGTGCTACATTAAAAAAAAGGGAATTTCACAGAAAAAGCAGACGAAATGATTCAGATGATTGAAAAAAAGGAGTTCCTACGGTTGTGCAGGGAAAAATGAGATTACAGTAAGAGAATGTAAACAGGAGGAACAACAGGATGAAAGCGGACGGACTTGATTTATGCGTTTATTGTATGAATCCTTTGGAGAAAGGGGAAATCTGTCCCGGCTGTAAGAAAAATCAGAAACATTATAAGAAAAAGCCAAGACATCTTTTGCCCGGAACAAAGTTAGCTGGCAGATATATTTTAGGAAGCGTAATAGGAGAAGGAAGTTTTGGAATTACTTATATAGGGTTTGATATTATTTTAAGGCAGCGTTTAGCGATTAAGGAATTTTATCCTGTGGATCTGGTAAACCGGGATTTTCTGCGTGGAACAGAAGGAAAGCTTTATGTTTATTCCAAAGAAGCATTAGAAGAATATAAAAAAAGATTAAATAAATTTTATGTGGAAGCACAGAATTTATCCAGATTTAGTGAATTAGATGCAATCTGTTCTGTCCGCGATTTTTTTCGTGCAAATGGAACGGCATATCTGGTGATGGGGTATGTAGATGGTATCAGTTTAAAGCAGTTGGTCAGGGAGCAGGGTTCCATAGGAGAAAAACGTGTATTACAATTGATGAAGCCGGTCATGGAGGCACTTTCTGAAATTCATAAAAACGGCATTATTCACCGGGATATTTCACCTGATAATCTGATTTTAGACAAGCATGGAAAATTAATCCTGATTGATTTTGGATCTGCAAGGGTGGATACATCAAAGATGATGCATACCATGACTGTGGTTTTTAAGCAGGGTTTTTCACCTCTGGAACAGTACCGGAATAATACGACACAGGGGCCATATTCAGACATTTATGCATTAAGTGCCACAATGTATTATATGCTTTTTGGAACAGCCCCGGATAGTGCAGTGGAACGGATGATTTCTGATACAGTACCTGGGTATATGGAAAAAAAGGGAGCGGGACTTTCAGAAAAGTTAAAAGAGGGGCTGAAGAAGGGACTGGCAGTCGAAAAAGAAAAGAGATATCAGACGATAGAAAGGATGATGGCAGAGCTTTATCAGGATATTTCGGAAGAGGATAAACGGGATGGAAGGTATAGGAACTTTTACAGAAGGAAAATTCTGATACCTGTTACCAGTGCAGTATTATCCGCTTTTATTTTAACAGGCATGTTCTTCTTTCGGACGGATAATGAAAAAATAAACCATTCATTGCCAAAAGAAAAAGATGTGGTAACTGTTTTGCAGGTAAAAGAAGGTTCTGTGAAAGAGGAAGGAAAAGCTGTACAAAAAAAACTGACAGCAGCAGAACAAAAGAAGAAAAGTGAAGTTCCGGAGAGAACGAAAGAGCTTGAGAAAACGAAAGAACCTGAAAAAACGAAAGAGCCTGAGAAAAAGGAGGTACCAAAGAGTACAAAAAAAACTGCAGAAACAAAAGAATCTGGACAGATGAAAAATGGAAATGAAAAAGAAAAAAATGCAGCGGCTCCAAAAAGAACAATATGGCAGAGAACAGAAAAAAGGACACAGAAAAAAACTCCCAATCCCAAAAGACCAAAAACGACACCAAAACAGCAGAAAAAGGATGATTTTGTGGGAGTGATCGAATAGGAGGATAATTCAATGTTGGGAATCAGGATGAAATGGAAACGGGAAATCAGTTTTTTTATGGTGCTTGTTTTTGGAATAACGGTTTTCGGCATGGATATACTTCCTTATTTCATGACAGGTGGTGAAAAGATTACAAAACGGGCAATGGCAGCCGGAAACGGAGTGATGCTCTTAAACGAAGAACGCATGGACAGTCAGGGGCTTTATTACAGGCTTTATGATAATGGAACCGCAGCTGTCAGTCAGAATATCGAAGAGAGTGTACTCCCGGCAGATGGGAAGATAAAGATACCGGAAAGAGTACAGTATAATGGAGAGGAATGGACCATTTCATCTGCATTCATCGGGGGAACAAGTGAAAAAATAAAGGAAATTTCTTTTTCTGACTGCTATATGGAAGTCACTTATTATGGATATCCTAAAGTGAAGAAGCTTTGTTTTGGAAAAAATACGAAGCTTAAGTTTGATTACTTTTGGGGCGATATTGATCATATTCAGATTGATTTGGGAGAAAATGTTTATTATGAAAGGATCAACGATGGGATTTATTCGATTCCCCATTTTAATCAGAACCGGATATTAGTTTATCAGGAAGATACGGGGCGTGAGGTCGTGCGTGTGCCGGATGGCACGACGTTGATTGCCGGCAGTGCCTTTTCTCATAATAGTTCCGTAAAAAAAGTGATCCTGCCGGATAGCTGTGAGGAAATTGGAGCAGGTGCATTTTCAAATAGTGCTTTAGAAAATATATGGCTTGGAAATGTAAAGATTATCCATGCAAGTGCGTTTGCCGGCTGTTCTAACTTAGAGGGGCTGGTGATACAAAAGGATGTGGCTCTTTATTCCTTTTGGACAGGGAGTAACATGAAAATGTTCTACATGGGAGGAAAATGGACATCTAATAACAGCAATAATTCGTACTCTTTTTCATCAGGCTCATTAGAATATCTTTTACTGGGAGAGGTAAAGCAGAAGTGTGGGCAGGAAGGCCTGACGATAAAAGATCTGAAAGCGTTAAAGGGGCTGTCAGTGCCGGAAAGTACGGTACAAACGATGCGGACGACATTAGGGGAGACGGAGAGTACGCTTCTTAGCAGCCAGAAAAGCTGCAGCCATGCGTATGGAAATACGGAAATTTTATATCAGGATGCACTGCAGATCGTGAGAGGTTGTGTTTGCCGGAAGTGTAAGCATGTGAAGGATGTTACGGTGGAAAAAATGGCAGATGCATATACGGAGTCTGCGGATGGAGAAAAGCAGAAAGCAGCACTGGATAGTAATTTTAAAGACAGTCAGGGAATTACATATCGTCTGGATGATTTAGGATTGACGGCAGCAGCCATCAGCTTTCCTGCAAAAGACCAGATCAAGCTCCCGGATATCGTGCGGTTTGAAGGAAAGAGCTATACGGTCATCGGGGCAGAAGCAAGCGGCGGAACGACAAAAATCTTAGATACGGGAAGCAGCTGTTATTATATCGGGGATTATGCGCTGGATATGATGCC
>CADBMP010000043.1 GCA_902795775.1 uncultured Lachnospiraceae bacterium
CCCTCAAGGAACGTATCCCACCACTCTGCATTATAGGTATAAGTCGTCTCTGAGAAGATTCCGTTGTACTTGTCATTTCCCTCGATGTAACCGTAGATGACATCAATATTGCTTGGGTAAGGAACCGTACCGTCTGCCACTTTCTCCTTGAATGTGCTCTTTGCATAGTCCATGATATTTGGAAGCTGCAGGGAAGTACCTGTCGTCTCACCGGAAACTGCTCTCTGTGCCTCTAAGTCCGTAGAAAGTCTCTCTACCAGCTCTGCACAAAGTTCCGGATACTCGGTCTTTGCAGAAATCGCATATCCTACGGTACCAAGCCATGTCGTAGATTTTCCGTCTCCGGAAGGTCCTACCGGCCATCCGCAGAGGTTCCACTTGTAAGGGAATGTGTTCTTATCCATGAATGCTGCTACGTCCCATGTACCGCAGGCATAGAATGCCACCTGGCCGTCCAGCCATCTCTGGTATCCGCCGAGTGCCGTATCCTGGTCTACCGTAGGTGTCACTTTTTCCTTTACCGTCAGGTCGATGTAATACTGGAATGCTTCCTTAAATGCTTTATTATTTGTAATATTTACTTTCGTGTAATCATCATTCAGAAAACGACCGCCGTTGCTGTAGATGTACGGTGTCATACCGAACGCGTCTGCATTTGCAACGCCCCACTGGTCAATCTCGCCATCGCCATTTGTATCCTGTGTCAGTTTTTTGCAGACATCTAAGAACTCATCATATGTATAAGGCTTGTTCGGGTCCGGATAAGGGATACCGGCTTTGTCGAACAAATCCTGATTATATGCGAACGCGAAGCAGGACAAATCTTTTGGCAGGCAGTAGAGGGAGCCTTTCCCGACTTCCTTGCCGTCATACATGTATGCGCTCTTGATCGCCGGCCAGAGGTTATCGACCGCTTTCTGGTTCACCAGACCGTCTAAAGGCTTCACATATCCGTTATCCACATAACTTCTTAATGAATCCGGTCCTACATAGAAGATATCCGGCAGGTCATCTGCTGTCATGGCTGCTGTCATCTTCGTGCCGTATTCATCCTGTGTGGTAATCTCAAAGTTTACATTTTTAATCTCATCCTTGTGCTCCTCTGTGAACTCCTTTACCACTTTCTCGTAAACTGCTTTCTCATGCTCCTGCATATAGAGAAGTACGTTGATTTCCTTATCACCCTCACCTTCCATCTCGGTGTTTGTCGTCGTCTCTTTCTCGCTGGTAGCAGCGCCACTGGAGCTCTTCTCCTCCGTTGCCGTAGAACATCCTGTAAAAGCAGAAACCACCATCGTCGTTGCAAGACCCATTGCTAAAAGTTTACTCTTTCTCATAAATTTACCCTCCTTATGATATGGCGACCTTTCCGGTCATGGTTTTAACATCCTGATACTTTTAATATTTTAATGCTTTTCACATCTAAAAACTAATTTAATGTTTTCTAAACAATATGTGAATGATTAACAGTGTCAGGTTGTCTTTTTTGTTTTTGTTATACACATTGTACAACATCATTTTCTGTTTGTCAACATATTTTTTAAAAATATCTAAAATATTTTAATCATTCTAAAATATGTAAAATAATTTTAAAAAAGGATTGTATTTTTATATATTACATATTATAATAGTATGCAAAGACTATTCACCGCCACTTGCAGATTTCCAACAGAACACTTTCCATACAATATACAAGGAGAATTGCTGCAAACAGCAACCTGTGAATATTTTTGAAAAAGTAAAATCAGCAAACTCTGCTAAGTCCAAAAAGCATGGACAATTTTATGAAAAAGTAAAATCACTTCGTAATTTTGCAACCTCTGTTATGTTCAGAAAACATGGACAACTTTATAAAAAAGAGGAAGAATCTAAAACCGATAAAAACAGAAAGGAGTGAAGCACCATGCAGCACATCACCTCGCTTGACGACGGCCTGGAGCTTTTTAAAGCACTCGGTTCAGATGTACGTGTTGAAATCATAAAACTTCTAATTGATAATAAACAGATGAATATGAATGAACTCGCTACGGAACTGAAAATCACAAATGGGGCACTCACAAATCACATCAAAAAACTGGAAAGCTGCGGATTGATCCGCATTTCCACCGAATCCGCCGGACATGGAAACCAGAAATTCTGTTCCCTGATTCCGGACAAAATCCTCATAGACTTTGACGCACCGGAGGAGGCACAAAATGTTTATAATACTTCGATAAAAGTCGGTCACTACTCGGACTACAAAGCGTATCCTACCTGCGGGCTTGCAAGTGCCGATGCGATTATCGGGGAAGTGGATGACACACGCTTTTTCTCCCACCCTGACCGCTATAACGCGGAAATCCTCTGGTTTTCCAAAGGCTTTGTGGAGTATGAGATTCCAAATTTTATCCCGTCCTCACATAAAATCACCCAGATCATGATTTCCGCGGAGTTAAGCTCAGAGGCTCCCGGCATCAATAATGTCTGGCCTTCTGATATCAGCTTTTACCTGAACGACACCTTTGTCGGAGTCTGGACTTCGCCCGGAGATTTCGGGGATACCAGGGGCATCTTCACTCCGGACTGGTGGTTTCCGAACTGGAACCAGTACGGATTGTTAAAAATGCTCGTCATCAATAAACATGGTACCTTTATGGACGGCCTGAAGATTTCCGATACCAATATCACTTCCTTCGAACTGGATTACCGGAGCAAAATCAGGTTCCGCATGGCAGTCGATGACGATGCCGCACATGTAGGCGGACTGACCATCTTTGGAAGCAGTTTCGGCAATTACGGGCAGGATATCAAAGTTTCGATGAATTATAAACCGATGGAATAAACGAAAAAGTGCCAGACCTTGATCTGGCACTTTTTTTGTCTTTTCTAACTCTGTCTACAGCTTCAAAAGCTTTGCCCCATGCTCCGGTACGAAAATGCTCTCCTTTCCACTTAGGTCCACGCTTTCCCCGCTCCAAAGCTCTACACCTTTTCTCTCTGTGATTCCAAAATCCTCCACGCGCTCCCATGGAATTTCCACTTCACCATCTCCGGACAGATTGAACACCGCCAGATAAAACTTCTCTTCCAGCGTATCTTTCGAACACCAGATGACGCGCTCCTCATCCCGGTAAATCTGTCTCGCTCCCTCCGAATGTTTCAAAAGCCCTAAGACCTCTCGATTGGTCAAAAGACTTTTTGTAAAATCATCAAGAAGCGTAAGCTCCGCCCCAATCATCATCGGCGAGCGGAAGATACACCAGAGCGTCATCATCGTCTTCTGCTCCTCTTTTGTAAAATTGCAGTTCCAGCCTTTTCCGTCAAAGCCTTTTCCAAGTTTTCCGAGCGTCAGCATATCACAGTCCGGATAGCACCCTTCGCTCACATGGTTCTGCCACAGCTCACACCGGTAGAACATCGGTACCAAAAGCTCCCATTTATCCCAGAAGTCATCTGTGATGCGCCACATATTGGCATAGGTTTCATAATGCCATGCCTCCTCGATCAGAGCCGGTCCCGGAGACAGGCTGAGCACGATTTCCCTGCCGGATTTCATAATCGCCTGATGTAACATCTCGATTTCCTTTTTCGCCGACGGCATATC
>CADBMP010000044.1 GCA_902795775.1 uncultured Lachnospiraceae bacterium
TAAATCAGCCTGCAATCCGTTGATTCACTTCATCATAAGCCATTTCCAATGCTTTCATATTTCCATCAATGACCTCCGGCTTCTTTGCAAATTTATGCTCATAAGAAGCACGCATTTCAGAAATAAAGCTTTCCCTTGACATTACTTTGCTTACTGCTACTGTTGCCGCAAGCATTGGGGAATTCGGAAAATTCTTTCCAAGTGTATTCATAGAAATCTTTCTGGCATCTACAGTATAAACATGACCTTTATACCCATGCAGATGTGGAATGACCTCCTCCGGGGATTTCGGTGTGTTGATAATAATGGCTCCTTCCTCTTTTAAGCCCGCTGTCACATCCACAGATTCTAAAAGAGTTTCATCCACCACAACCACAAAATCCGGATGGTAAATATTGGAATGTACCCGTATCTTATCTGAACTGATCCGGTTAAATGCCGTAATTGGTGCACCCATTCTTTCAGGTCCATACTCTGGAAACCCCTGTACATTCTGACCTGTCTTGAATGCAACATCCGCCAGAAGGAGTGCCGCTGTTTTTGCTCCCTGGCCGCCTCTGCCATGCCATCTGATTTCAATTCCGTTTTTCATAAGCAACCTCATTTCTGCGCTATTCCTGCGCATACCCGGTTTGTATAACGGCAAGCGAAAATATTTCCCGCACACCGTAAAACTCCTGCAACATTTCTATTCTACCATTCTTTTAAATTCTGTCAAGAAATTTTTTGGGCAGGAGCAAAAATCGATCAGGAGGGGGCTTGTCCCCCTCTTACTCGCCACACCGCCCGCATGTTGCCGAAGGCAGCTGATTTCTCTATGCGGGCGTGTGCATACAAAAAAGCCATACCCTCCCGAACCGAAAGGGTCATGGCTTTTTTGTCATATGCACAGGTGCGAATAGGAAAATTTTCCATCTTACGCCCAAAGCTTCTTATGCTTCCCGAATCGCTTTCTTTACGCGAAGGAGCATGGATGGTGATACAGAAAGCTCATCAATCCCCATATCCACCAGCCGTTTGGTAATCGTGGTATCTGCACCAAGCTCTCCACAAATTCCGGCCCAGATTCCATTCTTGTGCGCATTTTCAATGACCATGCCAATCATCCGAAGAATGGCCTCATGGTGCGCATCATAAATGTCATCCAATTTTGCATTCTGCCTGTCGATTGCCAGCGTATACTGGGTCAGGTCATTTGTCCCCACGCTGAAGAAATCCACATGCGGTGCCAGAAGGTCGCTGATCATGGCCGCGGCAGGCGTTTCAATCATGATTCCCTGCTCCACATCACCATACTGGATACCCTCCGCATCCAGCTCCTTTTTCACCTGTTCAGCAATCTCCTTGATTTTTAATACTTCATCCACAGAAATAATCATTGGATACATGATGGCAATGTTTCCAAATGCACTTGCCCGGAACAATGCCCTAAGCTGTGTCTTGAAAATATCTGTCTGCTTTAAGCAGATACGGATGGCACGATATCCCATTGCCGGATTATCCTCTTTTGGAAGATTAAAATAATCCACCTGCTTATCAGCACCAATGTCAAGGGTACGGATAATGACCTTCTTTTCTCCCATTGTTTCCGCAACCTGCTTATACTTCGCAAACTGTACTTCCTCAGATGGAAAATCATCACTCTCCAGATATAAAAACTCACTGCGGAATAATCCAATTCCCTGAGCTCCTCCAGAAATCACACTTGCAAGATCAGATACATTTCCGATATTTGCATAAAGCTTGATATGCTTTCCACTGGTGGTCACGCTGTCTTTTCCTTTTAACTGCTCCAAAAGAGCCCTTGCTTTTTCTTCTTCTTTTAAAAGCTCTTTATACTTTTCCAGAGTCTCCTCATCCGGATCCACAATGAACATGCCGTTTGCACCATCAATGATTCCCATTTTTCCATTCCATTCTTCACTGATTTTTACACCAATCAGTGCAGGAATATTCATGGTCCTTGCAAGAATTGCCGTATGGGAATTTGAAGATCCAAGTTCCGTTACAAAACCTAACAGTTTTTCTTTGTCAAGCTGTACTGTTTCACTCGGTGCCAGATCGTTTGCAACCACAATCACAGATTCCTTTAAGCTTCCCATATCCATGCCGCCATTCAGAATGCGGATAACACGCTCGCTGATATCTTTCACATCAGCACTTCTGGCCTTGAAATACTCATCCTCCATCTCAGCAAACATTTTTGAGAAATTATCCCCTGTCACTGCCACCGCATAATCTGCATTGACTCCCTGAGTGGTAATCAAGTTATGCACCGAATCATTATAATCCTCATCTTCCAACATCATCTGGTGCACCTCAAAAATCTGGGCATTTACCTCCCCGACTTCCTTCAGTGCTTTTTCATATAAACTCCCAAGTTCTTCAATCGCTTTTTCCTTTGCTGCCTCATACGTCTTTATTTCAGCTTCGGCATCATCAATCTTTCGTCTGGTCACCTGCTGCTTCTCTTTTGAGTAAAAAAAGATTTTACCAATGGCAACCTGCCCGAAAATGGTCTTTCCTGTAAATTTCTCCATAAGCCACTCCCTTCTCCTGAAACCACCTCTGAAAGACTTTACAGATTTTCTTTCAAAAATGCCTCTACTTCTGCAGCAGCTTTTTCTTCATCATCACCTTCAACAGAAATCGTAATCTCTGTTTCTTTCTTTGCCCCCAGATTCATTACTGCCATCAGCTTTGTTGCCTCTGCACTCTGTCCATTTGCAGAAATTGTCACTTTAGAAGAAAAGCCTTTGCAGAGCTTTGATAAATTTCCTGCCGGACGTGCATGAATTCCTACCTCATCTGTAATCACATACTTAAATTCTTTCATAATCTCCTCCATTCTGAAGCGTCTTAAATAATTTATTTTAAAGACAAAAGAGCAGACGCCCCAAAACTCTTTTTGTCATAAACTTTCCAGTTTCACTGCCGCATTTTTTTAATGCAGCTTCTTTAAAACCTCTTCCCTCGTAATATACGAAGCAATCGCACCTTTCTTCTGAATGCTCTCCCCACAGAAACAATCTGAAAATTTCAGATATTTTTTCCACTCCTCAGAAGTAATTTCCGGAATTTTTTCCAAATTGACCCCATCCAGGGAAAGCTCATGTAAAAACGAACCAATAAAGCCATCTCCTGCTCCTGTTGTGTCAATCGGTTTAATTCCATTTCCACCAATTTCTGCAGACGTCGTCTTCGTGTAAAGCCTGGAACCCTTTGTTCCAAGCGTAACCAGAACCAGTGAAACGCCTTTTTCCAAAAGAAAACCAGCCGCAGCCTCCGGCTCATTTTCTCCTGTGATGAAATCCATCTCCTCATCAGAAATCTTCATGATATCTGCATATGGCAGAAATTCATCCACTGCTTTTTTCAAAGCTTCCTCACTATCCCAGAGCTGCTTTCTGATATTCGGGTCAAAGCTTACCAGCACGCCCTTCTCCTTTGCATACTGAATTGCTTTTTTGTGTGCCTCCTTCATTGGAAAATCTCCCAGAGAAACGGAACAGAAATGCAATGCAAACGCATTCTCAAAGACTTCCTCCGGCACATCCGAAGCATGATAAAGCATATCTGCCCCCGGCATCCTGATAAATGAAAACTCCCGGTTTCCATCCTCATGAAGTGCCACAAATGCAAGAGAGGTCGCCGCTTCTTTTGTCCGGATGATGTGCGAAACATCAATCCCGCATCTTTCCAGTTCCTCCAAAATTTTTTCTCCGAAAGGGTCATCCCCTAATTTTGTGAGCATGACTGCCTCACCGCCTAATTTAACAAATGCGCCGCACACATTTGCAGGGGCTCCGCCCACCTTTGGCAAAAAACTTTCTGTATCCTTAATCGGCTTTCCGGACTCGCCCGGTGCAAAGTCAATCAAGGCTTCCCCAATCGCTATCAGATGTTTTTTCTCCTCCTTCATCACATTACCTCCTGCTACAGACCATAATTTTTTGGTTAATCAACCTCTATACCATAACATGTGATGAAATCCGCTTTCATATCAAGCTTTGCAAAACGATTCTTTTTTTCAATAAA
>CADBMP010000045.1 GCA_902795775.1 uncultured Lachnospiraceae bacterium
AGCTGACGCTTTTTCGGGGATTGGCGAAGCAGGGATACATTGGGAAAAAGGAATTAGGGCTCCTTTTGAAAAAAGCAGTAAATGCCCAGTGGGCAGAGGGAATCCGGCTTCTCCTGATGTGGAAGAAGGAGTGGTGGGAAGAAAAAGAGGAAGATGCATATGGATTTGAAGACTTTTGAAGAAACGGCAAGGAAGGTTCTTGGCTATGTCCTTGATGAGCTTTGTGTGGAGTTTCGTTTTTTTTATGTAATCCTGACGGCTTTTACTTTTAAACCGGAAAAAAGGATCCGCTTTTTGGCAGTGGACGGGGAGAACATGTTTTATTGTCCGGAAAAGCTGCTGCAGCTTTTTGAAAAAAATCCTAAGTTTTTGACCCGGAGTTATCTGCATAGCGTGTTTCACTGCCTGTTTTCCCATTTATGGCTGAGGGGAAACAGGGACAGGTACCGGTGGGGGATTGCCTGCGATATTGCAGTAGAATATACGATTGATTCTTTGGGGCGGAAATGTACAGACCGGATTTTGAATTTATGCCGTTTGAATGTATATCAGGAATTAAAAGAAATCTGCGGCGGGGTTTCTGCTGCAAAAATCTATCGGCTTCTTATGGAAAAGACACCGGAACAGCTTCGGGAGCTCCATCAGGAATTTTTGGTGGATGACCATGCATTCTGGCCGGAGGAGGAGAAACTGACAGAAAAGCAGATGATGCTTGAGGCAAGATGGAAGAAGCTTGGCAGGCAGGCAGAGCTGGAACAGAAAAGACGGGGAGACGGACCGGAACAGGGACAGGAGCTTCTTGCGTACCAGATGAAGGCGCAGAAAAGGAAAAGGAGCTACCGGGAGTTTTTAAAGAGCTTCATGATTCTCAGGGAGGAAAAAAGGCTTGACCCGGATGAGTTCGATCTTGGATTTTATACGTATGGATTTTCTGTTTATAAAAACATGCCTCTTTTGGAACCGTTAGAAACCAGGGAGAGCAGAAAAATCAAGGATTTTGTCATTGTGGTGGATACCAGCTTTTCCACGAGCGGCAGCCTGGTCCGGAATTTTTTAAATGAGACATTCCAGATTATGATGGAGGAGAACAATTTTTTCCATACGGCAAGAATTCATCTGATACAGGCAGATGAAAAGGTGCAGTCGGAAGTGCTGTTAAAAAACAGGCAGGAGATAGAACGTTTTTTTGAAAATTTTGAAGTGAAGGGCGGTGGAAATACGGATTTCCGTCCGGCGTTCTGTTATGTGGATCAGTGCCGGCAGGAAGGCTTTTACAGGGATTTGTGCGGGCTTTTATATTTTACGGATGGAAATGGGACATATCCGGAGAAACGTCCGGCTTATAAAACGGCATTTCTTTTTTTGGAGGATTTTGATGAGGAACGGGTGCCTGCATGGGCAATCAGGATGAGGCTGGATGAGGAAGCGTTTGCATAAGAAACCCGCATACTTTTTTGAAAAGTATCACCATGAATGAAAGCGGGTTTCTTATGCAGCCTCCGGCGGATGCACAGACCTCGCAAGCGAGGTCGCGCTGTAAGGACTGCACAGCGTAGTGTGCAGTCCTGCCGGAAGTGATTTGGGAACTTTCAAAGTAATGATATAGGATATGCTTGGGCTGGGCAGCATCAGGGGCTGTGTGATATTTTAGGCATGGCAGGAAGGTTATTTGGAGGTAAGTTGTATGAATATTAAAGAGGCGAAGCAGGAAATTAAGAATACAGTGACTGCGTATCTTAGGAAGGATGAATTTGGGGAATATGTCATTCCGGAGCTGAGGCAGAGGCCGGTGCTCCTGATAGGACCGCCAGGCGTGGGAAAGACGCAGATTATGGAGCAGATTGCAGCGGAATGTAAGTGCGGTCTGGTTTCTTATACCATTACACATCACACAAGACAGAGCGCAGTGGGGCTGCCTTTCAATAAAACGGAGGTATTTGACGGAACGGAATATTCTGTGACGGAATATACCATGAGCGAGATTATTGCAAGTATTTACAAGGCAAAAAAGGAAACAGGGAAAAAAGAAGGGATTTTGTTTATTGATGAAATCAACTGTGTTTCGGAAACATTAGCTCCTACCATGCTGCAGTTTTTACAGTGCAAGACATTTGGAAACCAGAAAGTGCCAAGGGGCTGGATTATTGTGGCGGCAGGAAATCCGCCGGAGTATAATAAATCTGTCCGGGAGTTTGATGTGGTGACGCTTGACAGGGTGCGCCAGATTTATGTGGAGGCAGATTATGCGGTCTGGAGGGAATATGCCGGGGAAGTGGGAATCCACAGGGCCATCCGGGGATATCTGGAGCTTCATAAGGAGAATTTCTACCGGATTGAAAATGATGTGGACGGCCTGCATTTTGTGACGGCGAGGGGGTGGGAAGATTTCAGCCATCTTCTTTACAGTTATAAGGATTTAAAATTTCCTGTGACAGAAGATGTAGTCTATGAGTATCTTCCACACCGGGATGTGGCAGAGGATTTTCTTTCTTATTATGAACTGTATGAGAAAAATGAAGAGGAATATCCGGTTTCTGAGATTCTTTCCGGGCATGTGGAGAGTGTGGTCTATGAACGGCTGATGAAGGCACCGCTTGATGAGAGGATGATGGCAGTACAGTTTCTGCTTTCTGCACTTTGTACGAAAATGCGTCGGGCACTTATGGAAAAAAGGCTGGTGGATGACTGGTATTTATTTTTAAAAGAGTACAGAAGCCAGATAAAAGAGGCAGAGGATAAAAGAAAATGTTATTTACAGATGTTTGAGACAGAAAGACTCTCCTTTGAGGAGGAAAAAAAGGAGGGAGAGCTTGGCGGACCGGAGGAAGCATACAGAAGGCTGTTCTTAAAATGCTTAAAGGATTCGGCGCCGGTTCATGACGGGGAGGCAGAGGGCTGTTTTAAGGAAGCTTCCGGAGCCTTTGAAAAACGGAAAGAAGAAATGATAACGCAGAAAAAAAAGGCAGAAGAAGCAGTGGAACATGCATTTACCTTTATGGAGGAAGCATTTTCTGACCGGGAGGAGATGGTACTGTTCGTGACAGAGCTTACCATGACACCGGAGAGTGTCCTCTTTTTTGCGGACTATACCTGTGAGCGGTA
>CADBMP010000046.1 GCA_902795775.1 uncultured Lachnospiraceae bacterium
GCAGAGTGCTTCAGAAGAACCAGAAATAGATTTTGCTGCAGAAGAACGAGATTTTTTAGAACAGGAAACGGGATACGATTATGAATCCCTGGAACTGATGGATGAATGGGAACGGAGGGAAGTTTTAGAGGATGCAGGGCTGGATGCGGATGATTATGATTTTTGGTAAAGGGAGTTTTCGTTTTTGAACTGTGTGTATTGATCTTGTGGGTAGTGAGATGGTGGTTGTACGAATAAGATAAAAGGAAATTGTTTGACATAGATAGGAAAACGGCTGTTTTGTTTGACGGTAATGTGGTCAGATGATATAATGTAATCATAATAGTTGTATTTACATATAAAAGATAAATGGGGTATAAAGTGGGATGGAGAACATTATTATATTGATTCGGGAATCTTATATGAAATGGCTTGGATTAAAGGCTTCACCTGCCCAGTGTGCGACAATCATGCTACTATATAATAAAATGGACAAAGCACTTGTTCGTGCAGGAATAATAAAGGAGTCTGTTTTTGAAATCGTAGAGGATGAGAAGCTGCAGGACATAAAGAGATGGTTAGAAAAAGGAAGTCCAGAGGTTCAGGAATCTCTGCAAACTCGTTATATAAGTGCGATACAATATTACAGTGTATGGCTGTCTAAAAAGAATATTCGTCAAAAACTGAAAGATATGGTCGATGTATCAAGAAGAAATGAAAGAGCCGGACGTATAGATGGGGAAAAAGAAATAAATAAGGGACCAGCATCGGGAAAAGACATACGGCAACAGGTGGAAATTAAAGAAGATAATCCGCATATGGAAATTCAGGATGATTCATTGGAGAAAGAGTCTGATGGTGAAATCGAAAAAAGAAAAAAGTTTTTTAAGGATTGGCTGACAGAACGTGGGTTTTCATCGATTGTTTCGTTAATACATATAAATAATATTTCCAGAATGGGGAAAATGGCTCTGGATCAAAAAATTACGGAGAAGAATATATTTTTATTGGATCAGGCAAGTGCAGTCCGGATGATTGGTGGAAGGGTGTTAAGGTGCAAGGACTACTTAGAAATGGATGTGCGGCTGCAAAGACAGTATGAAGACTCTCTGGATTATTTTTTGAAATTTAAGAAAAAGGACAGAGAAAGGGAAGAAGAGGACAATAAAGAAGAAAATAAAGAAGAGCAGGCTGTTCCTGAGGATAGCGAGAAAAAGCGTCTGGAGGCTCTTTTAAGGGAAAAATATGAAAATGGTTTTCGTATTTATTCATCCATAGACAAAGCCAGGCTTAAACTATTTTATAGTGAAAAATATGGAGAGGAACTCAGGACAGAGGATGATCAGATTGTTGGAGAGTTGGGAGCTGTCGGAATGATAAGGGATGATCGTATTTATGCCAGGCAGGATGATGTCAAGAACAGTCTGATTGAGAAAATATATAAAACTGTGTGGGAGATTTTTGAAAGCGGTTCAAGCTGTGTATATACTGAGATGGTCTATCAGAGATATCAGATGGAATTGATGGATACAATGAAAATATATGATGCAAATGTTCTGGGGGAGATCCTGACAGACATGTCGGAAGGAAAATTGAGAAAGACACAGGCACTGATCTGTCGTTCAGGAAAAAGGACAAATGTAGATGAAGATATCCTCCGTGTTTTGAAAGAATCCATGGTTCCATTGACGTATGCGGAGATTCAAGATAAAATATGGTATATTCCTATTAAAAAGATAAAGAATGTTCTGGTGCTTACAAGTATGGTAGTGAACGTTGCACCGGAGACGTATTTTTATGCACCTAATTTTCCAATCAGTGAAAAGGATGTCATAGAAATCACACAGGCTGTAAAGAGGGAATTGGAAAACAAACCATATGTTACAGATAGTGAGCTTAGAGAAATCGTAAGTGTGCATTGTCCGATGGTTTCTTTGGATACCGAAGATTTTACGACCTATGGATTTAGAAATTGTCTGGGATATTTCCTTCAAAGCTCATTTTCTTTTCAAGGGCAGCTCATCAGTGAAACAGGAAAAGAACTTCGTGTTTCAGAGGTTTTTGCTGAATATTGCCACAGCAGGGAACAGGTGAATGTGGAAGAATTAAAAAAACTGGCTTCTGACATAAATTCTACTATTTATTGGGATGATGTGAGAAATGAAACCATACGGGTTTCTCAAGAATTGTTCCTGCGGTGCGATCAGATCCAGTTTGACATTGATGCGGTTGATCATGTTTTGGAGGGCTTTTTAAATTGTGAATATCTTCCACTGAAAGATATAGGGCTTTTTATGCAGTTTCCACCGCTAAGTGTAAAGTGGAACGGCTATGTGTTGGAAAGCTTTTTATATAAGTACAGTAAGAAATTCAGATTGCTTCATGTAGGATTCTCGGCGTCAGGATTTTTTGGGGCTGTCGTTAGGATGGAGAGTGGTTTCTGTGATTATAGAGAGCTGATTACAGATGCCCTTGCACATTCTGAAGAATGGTCGGATAAGAATTCTGCACTGCAGTTTTTGGTTGATAGCGGATTTCAAAAGAAAAAAAGTTATTCTGATATTGAAAAGGTGATTCATGAGGCAAAGCTCTTGCGGGAAAAATTGAGAGCAGAGAAGGATTAAATGACAGAGATGTTTTTTACATTTTGAAAGCGAGGGGAAAAATGACGAAAAAGAAACGACGGAAGAAGCAGCTTGAAGAACTTACCATTATAGATGATTTCATGTTCGGTGCAGTAATGTCTGAACCAAAACTGTGCAAGCCATTACTGGAATCTATTTTGAATGTAGAGATTGAGCGAATTGAGTATCCGGATCTGCAGAAAGTAATTGATAAGCAGTACCAGTCAAAGGCTGTGAGGCTCGATGTATACGTTTCCGATGGAAAGGGGACAGTGTATAATGTAGAAATTCAGACTACTGAAAAGAAGAATCTTCCAAAACGAACACGCTATTATCAGGGGATGATAGATATGAACATCATTGACAAAGGACAGGATTATATGAACCTGAAAAAAAGTTACATAATCTTTATTTGCAATTACGATCCATTTAAAGCAGGCAGGTATATATATACATTTAAGAATCAATGTCAGGAAGATGATTCCATTTATTTAGGCGATGAGGCCACAAAGATTATTTTAAATACGAAAGGAATCAAAGGAGAAATCAGTGATACACTAAAGGATACACTTGGGTTTATGGATGGAAAGATTCCGAAAACAGAGTATGCGAGAGAGTTAGAGAATGCTGTGGCTGAAGTGAAAAAAAGTGAGAAATGGAGGCGGGAATATATGACGTTATATTTGAGAGACAGGGAAAA